>JBFGRR010000016.1:0-15380 GCA_041567215.1 Acidimicrobiia bacterium
ATCCCGACAATGATTGCATCGAACTGCGTGCCGCCATCGCAGAGCATCTGGCGGTTCCTGCCGGGACCGTCTGGGTGGGGGGTGGATCTTCGGTGCTGTTGAGGGTCATCGGGACTGCCGCCGGGGGTCCTGGAACCTCGGCCGTGTACGCATGGCCCTCGTTCATCATCTACCGACTCGCCTCGATCATCGGCATGTCCGAGCCTGTCGAGGTTCCGCTGGCCCCCGGTCACCGTCACGACCTCCCGGCGATGGCGGCCGCGATACGGCCGGACACGACGATCGTCTACGTGTGCAACCCCAACAACCCCACGGGCAGTCATCTCTCGGGCCAGGAGGTCGCCGACTTCGTCGGCCAGGTTCCCGCGGATGTGCTGGTGGTGATCGACGAGGCGTATCACGAGTACGTGACGGCACCCGACTACCACGGCGCGCTCGCCCTGGCGCTCGAGCGGCCCAACGTCCTGGTGACCCGCACTTTCTCGAAGGTGTTCGGACTGGCGGCACTCAGGGTCGGCTACGCCATCGGCAGCCCGGAGACGATCACCGAGCTCAGAAAGGCGCAAGCCCCGTTCACGGTTGCGGCGATGGGCCAGGCGGCAGCCATCGAAGCCCTCAGGCACCCGGCCGAGTTGGGCGAGCGGGTCGCTCAAAACACCGCGGGTCGTGACCAGATCGAGCGCGGGTTGGCGGATCGCTCCATCGAGTACGTCCCCTCTCAAGCCAACTTCGTGTACTTCCGGCTGGACGGGTCCACTGCCGAGACGACCACGGCTCTCCTCCGGCATGGCGTGATAGTCCGTCCATTTGCAGATGGTTGGGTGCGGGTGACTGTCGGAACGCCCTACGAAAACGGGCGATTCCTGTCGGCTCTCGACGCCTGAGAGTCGCATCGGCACGTTGGCTGAGCACCTTTTTCCGATTGCGACGGCATGTCGGTATCGTCGAACGGGCCCGAGTCCGGGCAACTGAAGATTCTCATCGAAGGAATGCCTTGTGAAGACACTCATCCGCGCGTTGGCCTGGGCCGTCATGTCCGGACCGCGCCTCGTCATCGCCGCATCCGTTGTGGTCACCCTCGGCTTTCTAGCGGCGTTCGGGGCGATCGCTCCCGAGACGGCCACCGGCAACGAGGGTTTCGCACCTGACAACGCCGAGATCCAGGCCGCCGAGCGTATCGGGGACCTGTTCGGCTCCGACACGCAATCCTCGGTCCTGCAGGTGATCATCCGTCAGCCCGATGGCAACGTGATCTCCGAGGCGGGTCTGCTCGCCGTCGAACGGATCACCAACGCGATCCTGCAGTCGGATGCGGCCGACTCCCTGGCCGCCGCTCAGCCCGGCCAGCCGCCGGTCGTCTCCTTTCTCGGCCCCGTTCTGCAGGCGCTGGAGGCTCGCGGCCTGACCGCCGCCGACCTCCCGGACGACGCCGCCGTTCAGCAGACCTACCAGGACGCGCTGTCGAGTCCCGATTTCCCCGCGGAGCAGCGAGGTTTCGTCGAGGCTCTCCTGAGTGAAGACGCCGACGCGTCTGCGGCGGTTGCCGACGCCGGCCTGATGCTGGTCTTCGTGCAGCCGCCCGGAGGAGAGACCGCCGACGAGGCGTTCGACGCCCAGATCGCCCTGGAGTCGGCGGTCGCCGATGCGGTCAGGTCGGTTGATGTGGAAGGTATCGAGATCCGTCCGTTCTCCTTCTCGATCTTGTTCGAGGACCAGGATGACTTCGCGGCCGAGGTCGGTGTTCTCTTCGGTGCGGCGCTGGCGATCATCATCGTGATCCTGCTGTTCATCTTCCTCTTGTCGGGCAGGGGTCCGGCTTGGATCCCGTTGTCGGCGGCGGCAGCGGGCGTTGCCACATCGGCGGGGGTCTTCTTCGGCACCGAACTCGAAGGGCCCGGCGGCTTGGCCAATTCCGTCGCAGCCGGCGTCTTGGTTTATGTGGTCCTGAGGGCGGTTTTCGGCCGGATCGGGAGAGCTCCGTCGATAACGGCGGGAGCGCGGCGTGCCCTCGCCGACATGGCGCTCACCATCGTCACCATCGTCTTCGCGATCGTGTGGATGCAGGGGATCGGCGCGCTGCTCCTCGAGATCGGCGTCATCGGGAGCTTCAACCAGATAACTCAAATCATCCCCGTTCTCTTGATCGGGCTCGGTGTCGACTACTCGATCCATCTCACCGCCCGATACCGGGAGGAGGCAGGTGCGGGCCGGAGTGTCGATCAGTCGATTCGGACCGCCATCGGCACCGTTGGTGTAGCTCTGACCCTGGCAACCGTCACCACCGCCATCGGGTTCCTCACCAATGTGTTCAACCCGGTGCCGGCGCTGGCGGACTTCGGGATCCTCGCCTCGGTGGGGATCGTCGCCTCGTTCGTGCTGATGCTCACGTTCGTGCCCTCGGTGCGCGAGGTGCTGGACCGTCGAGCAGAGCGCAAGGGCGTTCTCCCCGTCGGCGACCTGGATCAGTCGAGCGAGAGCGTGCTCAGCAACGTGATCGAGCGGACCTCGCTGCTCGCAGAGAGGGTGCCCGTGTTCACGGTGATCGTCGCCCTGGTGCTGGGTGGCCTCGGTGTCTGGGGCCTGACCCAGTTGGAGACCCGGTTCTCCTTCACCGATTTCCTACCCGAGGATTCGCCGGTGGTCGAGACCCTCGACATCCTCGAGGCGGAGTTCGGCGGCGGCTTCGGGGAGACCAGCCAGGTTCTGCTCGAGGCGCCCGAGGGGACGACGCTGGCCTCTGCTTCGGTCCACAACGCCATGGTGGACGCGACCTCCGGATTGGCGGATGTGACCGACGTGGTCACCTTCGACACCCCGGCCGGTCCGGTTGCCCAGGCCAGTTCACCGATCGGGCTCCTCCAGCAGTTGCTGGCTCCCGGACCTGATGGCGCACCGCTGGCGCCACCCGGTCTGCTGGCTGCGGTCGAGGCGGCCCAACTCGGTCCGGACCTGAAGGTCGCGGCCGGCGCCGACGTGGAAGGCCTCTATGCCGCGCTCGCGCAAGCAGCGCCCGACCAGGTCGAGTCGATCCTCCACTTCGACGGAAGCCGTCTCGATGCGGCCCTCTTCGAGGTGGGAACCCAGAGTGGGGAGGCGCGAGCTGCGCAGCTTCAGGAGAGTCTCAACGTCGCGTTCGAGCCGGTCAGTACGGCCGGGGTTACCGTGACCGCGACTTCGAACCAGATCATCTCCGCGGTGATCGTCAATGCGCTGGCCGAGTCCCAGACCAGGTCGCTGCTGATCACTCTCGTCATCGCCACACTGGTCCTCGCCATCAGCTTCTGGTTCGAGAATCGACGACCGTTCCTCGGCGTCCTGACGATGATCCCCGTGGCACTGGTGGTCTTCTGGACATACGGGTTGATGTACGCGACTGGTATTCCCTTCGGTCCGGTGACGGCCACTCTCGCTGCGCTTGCCGTCGGGATCGGCGTGCCCTTCACGATTCACATCGCTCGACGATTCGAAGAGGACCGGATCCGCTACGAGACGCTCGAAGGCGCTTTGAGGTCCACCACCCGCCACACCGGCGGTGCCCTCGCAGGCTCGGCTTTCACCACGATGGCCGGCTTCGGGATCCTCATGACATCGACCCTCACCCCCTTCCAGCAGATGGGGCAGGTCACCGTCTATGCAATCGGACTCTCCCTGCTCGGAGCCGTCCTGGTGCTGCCTTCCCTCCTGGCTCTCTGGGAGAGGTGGCATCAGAAGCGCGGCGACGCCGTGGTGGAGAAGGAGACCCGGTCCGTCCTCGAATGAGAGGTTTCCGCAACCGCCGCGAGGCCGGCCTGGCGCTGGCGGAGGAGGTTGCCAAGCTCGACCTCGAAGATCCCGTTGTGCTCGGTCTGCCGCGGGGCGGGGTGGTCGTGGCCGCTCCGATCGCCGATCGCTTGAACGCCGATCTGGACGTCGTGGTCGCCCGCAAGCTCGGCGTGCCCTTTCACCCCGAGTTCGGCTTCGGCGCCATCGCCGAACGGGGAGTTCAGGTGGTCGACGGCGACACGGTCGACAGGATGGGTCTCGACGAGACCCAAATCGAACAGGTGGTCACCAGGGAGAGGGTCGAGCTGGACCGGCGCGCCGCCGCCTACCGAGCCGGTCGGGCAACCGTCCCCCTCGATGGTCGGGGAGCGGTGCTCGTCGACGACGGCGTGGCCACCGGTGGCACGATGCGCGCCTCGATCGAATCGGCTCGCCGGGGCGGGGCCTCAAGGGTGATCGTGGCGGTGCCGGTCGCTGCCCGCGAGGCGCTGGCCTCGCTGCCGGCCGACCAGGTGGTCTGCCTCCTGGTCCCCGAGCACTTCGAGGCCGTTGGCCTCTGGTACCGGGATTTCACCCAGTCGTCGGACCAGGACGTCGTCGATGCACTGGCGGCGGCGCAGAGGTAGCGTCGGGCGCCACCGACCGGCGGAGGACGAATGGCCAGCCTGGAAGAGTTCTGCACGATCAAGGCGACGATGACGCCCCGTCTCCTCGGCAACATGCCGGCAGGGACCCGCATCGACTTCCCCTTCGAGGGGACCGCCACCTCGAGTCACTGGGAAGGCGAACGCCCGGTACGAGGAGTCGACTACGTGACCGTCCGCGGTGACGGCAACATGGATCTCGAGATCCGCGGCACGATCGGGGAGAAACGCGAGACCGTCGCATACCGGGCCACCGGCGTGTCGGTCGTGCACTCCCAGACCTCCGCCTCGCCCCAGGAGCTGATCACCTTTCAGACGGGCCACGCCGACCTCGCCTGGCTCAATACGGTGGTTGGCGTCGGGCTCGGCAACGGCGAGGGACCGGAGCTGACTCTCGATGTCTACGTCGTGAGGGTCTAGCGCCGCGAGATCGACACCGGCACCTCGGTGACGCATGCCTCGTCGCCGTGATGAGGGTGGACGATGGGGTCGCAAGGCTGTTGGAGCGCTTCGAACAGCCCGGAGACCATGCCGCGATCCAGGGAACAGACCACCTCGGGATGACCCGTTGCCGCGGTCCCGAACGGGCAATGCGAGGTGAGGAGCTTGGTGCCTGTGGCATCCGGAGCGATGTCGAACCCGAGCCCGGTCATCGCCGAGGCGACGGCCTTGACCGCTTCGCCGTAGCCGGCGTCCTGTGGCGATCCGATCTCCTCGGCCAGTTCCTTGCCGTACTCGTGCCCAACCGCCTGGGCTACTGCCCCTATGTCCTCGCGGTCGAGACGCTGCACCGTGCGGAGCAGCAGGTCGATCAGCAGGTCGTAGCGCCGGGATGGGAAGTGAAGCTCCACGCCCTTGCCGGTGGCTTCGTAGCACTTGGCAGGTCGGCCGGCACCGGGCCCGGAACGTCCGCTGGGACGGCGGCGGGTGACACGCAGGTAGCCGTCGTTGGCGAGCTTGTCGAGATGGTGGCGGGCCACGTTGGGGTGGATCTCGAACAGTTCTGCGATGGCCGCAGTGGTGGCCGGTTCGGGTGACTCCCTGACGGCGATGAAGATGGCGCGGCGTGTGGGATCACCGAGAGCGGATGTCAGGTCTCCGATGGTCCGATCGAGGCTGGCGGCTTGCGCCGATATGGGCTCGGTCACGGGCTGAACTATAGTTTCGCCCTCCTTCTAAACACGATCCCCGTAGGAGAAATCCCCATGGCCGACGCGCTCAAGACAGCCGCGAGCGAAGTCGAAGACCCGCTCTTGAACCGGTCTCTCGGCGAGCTCGGGATGATCCGGTCGGTGAAGCGGTCTGGTGAGGTCGCGGTCGCCCTGCCCATCCCCAACTACCCGCTCGTCGAAGAGCTCAACGGCCGTCTAGCGGTCGCCGGCGCCTCTCACATCGAATACGAGATCATGGACGACCAGGCTCGCGCCACCCTCATGGAGGCTGCGCGGCACGGTGCGCCACCGGGAATCGGCGAGCCCGGCTCCCGAACCCGTGTGGTCACGGTGGCATCAGGAAAGGGAGGGGTCGGCAAGTCGTCGGTCACCACCAACCTGGCCGTATCGCTCGTGGGCAAGGGACACACGGTGGGGGTGATCGACGCCGACATCTGGGGTTTTTCGATCCCGAAGATGCTCGGGGTGACCCATCAGCCGGTCGTGATCGAGCAGACCATCGTTCCGCCCACCGCACACGGGGTGAAGGCGATGTCGATGGACTACTTCGTCGGAGAGGACACCGCCGTCATCTGGCGCGGGCCCATGCTCCACAAGGCCATCGAGCAGTTCCTCAAGGAGGTCTGGTGGGACGGACCCGACTTCCTCCTCGTCGACATGCCCCCGGGTACCGGCGACGTCTCCATCTCGCTCTCGCAGTTCCTTCCCCGGGCGCAGGTGCTCCTGGTCACGACGCCGCAACCGACTGCCAAGCGGGTGGCACGCAGGGCATCGTTGATGGCACAGAAGGTGAACCACGACGTGATCGGGGTGATCGAGAACATGGCCTGGTTCACCGCCGACGACGGTAAGCAGTACCGGATCTTCGGAGAGGGTGGCGGTCAGGCCCTCGCCGAGGAGATCGGTGTTCCCCTGATGGCGCAGATCCCGCTCGTTCTTGCGATGCGCTCGGGCGCCGACGGCGGTGATCCCGTCTCGATCGCCGCCCCGGGATCGGAGGCCCATGCTGCGTTCGATGTGATCGCAGACGCCGTGATCGCCAGCAAGCCGCGGGTGCGGACCCATCAGGACCTGGTGATCCGCTGATCCGCCGGTTCGTCAAACCCGTGTTGACGTGGATCTTCGCCGTCTCGACGACGGTGGTGCTCGTCAGTGTCTGGGGCAGGGCGGTGGTCATCGACACCGCCCTTCTCACTGACGCGAGCACCCGCCTCGCTGCTGCCGAGCTCCTGGTGTCGAGGGCCGAGTCCGTGATCGAGGTGGCGGTTCGGTCGGCGACCGGGGCCGATGAGGCCGTCACGGAGAGCATCGCCGAGTCGGTCATCGAGAACCCACTGGTGGAAGAGGTCCTGGTGTCGCTCGTGGCGAGGATCGTCGAGGCCGGCGCGACTCCGGCGGGCGGACTGACCATCGTGGACATCGGAGCGGAGATGCTCCCGCTCTCGGCTCCTGTCGAGGCTGCGCTTGCCGGCGCAGGCTTCGCTGTGGAGCGGGCCGACATCGATGCCGCCTTTGCCTCCATTCAGCCGTTGGTGGTGAGATCCCCCGACTCACCTCCCGCGGTTGGCCCAGGATCCGGCGCGGTCCGCAGCCTCTACCTGGCGACCTTCTTCGGTCTTGGTTTCATGGCCTTGTCGGGAGGTGCGCTCATCTACGGCTCGACGGAGAGGCGGGCCATGGCTCGCACTCTCCTCAATCGGGTGGCCGTCTCGGCGTTCACTTTCACGATCATGCTGCAACTCGGATCCTGGGTCCTCGATCCGGCCCGGGGTCGAGCCCCGGTGGCGTCGGCCACCGAGACGCTTCTCTCCGGGAAGCTGTGGGTTCCCGCCCTGATCGCAGGGATAGCCGGGGCGGTGTCCGTGGCCTGGTGGTTGCGGAGGCCTAGACCGGAGGCAGGGTCCCACCTGCGAGCCTGACCACCCAGACGGCGACGAGGAGAACGGCCGTCAAGCCCAGGGCGAGCTGTGTGAGCGTTCCTGGGGTGCGATCGGTCCGTCCCGACCTCCTCCAGGCCCACCACGTCCAGGCAACCGTGATCTCGAGCGCTGCGAGCGTGGCGAGCGGGTGGAGGCTCCACGAACCAGCCAGATCTCCACGAATCAGGGCGGCGATCCCTCGAGTCATGCCGCACCCCGGGCATGCGACGCCGGTGCCCAGCGCAAAGGGACAGATGGTTGGCCCGTCCTCTGCTGCCAGAGCGAGGAATCCCACCCCTGCAAGCAACACACCGAGCGGAGCGACCAGGCTCCGCTGCCGGATCGAGTTGATCACGAACTCGAGACGGCTGCTATCCCCGCGAGCCCGAACACCGCGATCAGCACGATGAGGCCGATGCCCAGCAAGACCGTGCCGACGATCCCGAGGATCCGGCCGGCGTTGGCGGTGCCGCGGTTCTCGGCAGGCCGTCTTCCCTCGTCGATGGCTCGCAGTTCCGTCTGTCCGATGTTCCACGCGAACGGGGCGAGAACCCCACAGACGACGATGCCCAGAATCCCCAACACGAGGGCGGTGGTGGCCTGGCTCTTTTCCGGATACATCTGTTCTGACATGCTCACTCCGAGTTCGACGATGAGCCTGAATCTAGGCGATCACCCGCCGACGCGGATGCTTCCCCGCTCAGCTTCCGGCGCTTTCTCCTGCGGACGAGCCAGATCGTCAGCCCGATCCAGAGGGGAATGCCGATGACCACCAGGAGTGGAAGCACGAAGACTCCCAGCCAGATCGCTCCGTCGGCGACGTTCTGGAGCGAGTCCACCAGTTCTCTCAGCGCATCGCGGAGAACGAGGCCAGGAGTCCACCCTTCGTCCACGATTGGGTTGCTGGAAGAGGTCGGTGTGATCGAGATGCCGATCGTGGCCAGGTCGACTCGGTCATCGAGGAAGCGCTTGCGGCCCTCCAGTTCCTCGATCTGCGAGCGAACGTCGGAAACCTGGAGGAACACTCTCAGGACGTCGTCCGTCTCGGCGTTGGGGTTGGTGCGGGCTTCGGTGAGGAAGGCCACGAGTTCCTCTTCGAGGCGGAGGAGGTTGGCGAGCCTCGCTTCGAGGTCCACGTACTCTTCGGTCACGTCCTGGGTCTCGAGCGACTCGGAGACCACCTCGTCGGCGATCTCGCGGATCGACCCCATGGTGTCCCCGAGGAGGGCGACCGG
Organism: Acidimicrobiia bacterium; assembly: GCA_041567215.1. Lineage (GTDB taxonomy): Bacteria > Actinomycetota > Acidimicrobiia > Spongiisociales > ZC4RG35 > JBFGRR01. Next base: position 8,733 of record JBFGRR010000016.1, read on the forward strand.
AATGCGGATCGTCATCGAGATGACGGGTGGCCGGTCTGCCCGTGCGGTGGGATTGACGGTGGCCGATGCGACGAAGCCTCCTGAACGAGCCGCCAGGGCTGTGATCTCGTCCATGGCGCCGCGGGTGTCGGCGGCGCGAATGTCGATCCGGCTGGTGACGATGATCTGGCGCTCGATGGCGAGCGCTCCTTCGAACCGGGCCGTGTCTTCGAGATCACCCCCGGCAGACTCCATTGATACGAAAGCCTCGGGTGCCGAATCGGCTTGCATCGCGGAAACGCAGGAAGATGCAGCGATCGCCAACACGGCGAGCATCGCGATGATGGGTTTGCGGTTCATGGACTCCTCCTTTCCCGTTGGACGGGGGCCGGGGCCGTGAGGTTCCCGGCTCAGATCCCCAGCTTGCGCTCGGCCATCCCATTGAGGACCTCGAGGACCACCCGATTGGCCAGGTAGACGGTGATCTCCGCATGGTCGTAGGCCGGAGCCACTTCCACGACGTCGGCTCCGAGGACGTTCAGTTCCCGGGAGAGCCGCCGGACCGTGTCCAGCAGCTCACGGGAAGTGAGGCCGCCGGGTTCCGGCGTGCCCGTCCCGGGAGCCATGCCTGGATCGACGACGTCGATGTCCACGGAGATGAAGACCCCCTTGGCCCCGCCCTGGAGGGCGTAGGCGACCGCTTCGTCGGCCACGGCGGGCAAACCGCGCTCGACGATCTCGTTCATCATGTAGAAGCGCATCCGCTGCTCGCGCATCCACTCCACGACGTGGGGTTCGGGCCAGTAGCCGCGCAGGCCGATTTGAACGAAGCGGTGTCCGGGGACCGCTCCCGACTCGATCAGCCGCCTCATGGGGGTCCCGTGACCGTACAACTGTCCGTTCTGGAGGTTGCCGGTGTCGGCATGGGCGTCGAAGTGGATCAGGGCTATCTCACCTGCCCCGTGGGCGCGGGTGACGCCCGTCGCGTTTGCGAAGGTGACCGTGTGATCCCCTCCCAGCACGATGGGCACCTTTCCCGCCGACGAGACCGCGGCGACGGTCTCGGTGATCCGGTCGAGCGACTCCTCGATGACCCCGGGGACGACGTACACGTCGCCTATGTCGACGACCCCCAGCTCGCCCAGGGGATCGATCCCGGTCGGGAGGTGTGGCCGGTAGCCATCCATGGCGCCATAGTCGGCCTCCCGGATCGCCTGCGGTCCAAACCGAGCACCCGGCCGGTGGGTGGCGCCCCAGTCGAAGGGCGCACCCAACACCACGGCGTGGGCCTGGCTCGCAGCCAGTTCGTCGAGCCTTAGCTTCGGCACTCCGAGGAACGAAGATCGTGAAGCGAAGGAGAGGTACTCGCTGCTGGCGAATGCGGTTTCGAGCTTCCGCTGCTCGTATGGCTTGTGGCCCGGCTGTTCGGAGTGATCCATCGGCGATCACGGTAACTTGCGCAGATCCGGCGTGGCAGCATGGCGCCGACAACGAGTAGGGAGATACCAGTGTCTACGACCGACGACGGCGGAACCCGGATGATGAAATCGGTGGTTCAAGGGGTGCTCATCGGCCTTCCGGTGATCTTCGTCGGCATCACCCTGGCCCTGTGGATCTTCACCGATCGCGACTTCGGGGCGGCCCTCACCACCGCCATCCTCCCGGGCATACTCACCGGCGTGTTCTTCGGCGGATTCGCCGGCATGGCACGCACGATGGACTGATGGCGAAGATCCACGGAGGGCGGATCATCGCCCGCGCTCTCAAGCATCAAGGCGTCGACGTCGTCTTCACGCTCACCGGCGGGCACATCCTTCCCATCCTCGACGGTCTCGTCGAAGAGGAGATCAGGGTCGTGGACGTTCGTCACGAGCAAGCCGCAGCCCACGCCGCCGAGGCATACACCAGGCTCACCGGCCGGCTCGGGGTGGCGGCGGTCACCGCCGGGCCGGGGGTGACCGATGCGATCACTGCGGTCGCCACCGCCCATCATTCCTCGACCCCGATGCTTCTGTTGGCCGGCCGCCACATGCTCCGCCAGGACCTGCGCGGCGGACTGCAGGAGATGGATCATCCCCGGCTGTTCGGTTCCATCACCAACTGGGCGGGAACTGCGATCCAGCTCGACCGCTTTGCCCAGTACATAGCCACGGCGGCGCGGCATGCATTCGCCGGACGCGGGGGACCGGTGTTTCTCGACGTTCCCATGGACCTCCAATTCGACATGATCGACGAAGACGCCGTCGAATGGCCAAAGGGCTCGCGACCGGATCGGCGTTCCGGCCTCTCGGATGGCGATCTCTCAGAGGTGGCGTCCCGTCTCGAGGCCGCCGAGCGGCCGGTCATCTTCGCGAGTGCATGGTCCTGGGGTGGTGGGAACCGCCTCGAGGGACTTGCAGAGGCTCTCGAGGCTCCCGTGTACGTGAATGGCAAGGCGCGCGGGTCGCTCCCGCACGACCATCCGCTGCTCGGGAATCACACCCGCTCGCAGGCGTTCGCTGAGTGTGACGTCGTGCTCGCATTGGGCGTGGATTGGGACTTCCGGACGGGATATGGCGAGAAGGTGAACAGCGACGCAGCCGTCATCCACATCGATGCGGACCCGGCCAAGATCGGTTGGAACCGGCCGGCGGATGTCGGGGTAGTCGCCGATCCGATGACCGTTGTGGGTCAGCTCGTCGAGCGGGTTTCCAGGCGGCCGAGCCGCGACTGGACGTCCGGCATCATGGCGGAGGACAGGGCGAAGGCAGCCGCTGCGAGCGACTCTGCAGCCTCTGAAGCCGTTCCGATCGACCCCATGCGTTTCGGCAGCGAGGTCGGTGCGTTCTTCGGTACCGACTCCATCGTCGCGGTGGACGGCGGGGACATCGTGTCGACCACGGCACGATTCCTCCAGGTCTCCAGTCCGGGACATGTGCTCGACGCCGGCGCGTTCGGGACACTCGGAGTGGGCGCGCCCTATGCCATCGCTGCCAAGGTTGCTTTCCCCGAGAAGATGGTTGGCATCGTCTACGGAGACGGCGCGTTCGGGTTCAACGGATTCGAGTTCGACACGATGGTGCGACTCGGTCTGCCGGTGGTAGGCGTCGTCGGCAACGACGGCGTGTGGGCGAACGTCAAGACGGTCCACAAGATGTTCTATCCGGACCGTGTGGTTGCCGCCGACCTGGGAATCCGGCCGTACGAGAGGGCCGTCCAGGGACTGGGCGGCCATGGCGAGTTCGTGACCGATCCATCCCAGATCACACCCGCATTGCAGCGGGCGCGGGCTTCGGGTCTTCCAGCCCTCGTGAACGTCCACATCGCCGAGACGATGCGGATGTCGTCGAACTACGCAGGCTGACCCTCAGAGAAGGACCAGCGCGGCGAGGCCCACCAGGGCCGCGTAGATCGCAAAGGGCAGGAACCCGACCTTCGCCAGAACTCGCAGCAGCAGCGAGATCGCCGCATAGCCGGAGACCGCCGAGACGATCAGCCCTACGACGAGTGCTCCCGGGTCGATGCTCCCTGCCGAGATGTCGAAGAGGGACACCAGGCCGCCGGCGGCGATGGCAGGCACGGCGAGCAGGAAGCTGTAGCGGGCGGCCTCCACCGGGCTGAGCCCGCGGGCGTATCCGGCTGTGATCGTCATGCCGGACCGGGAGACGCCGGGAATGAGGGCGAGAGCCTGGGCCAGGCCGACGAGAACGGCATCGGAGTCACCGGCCTGTTCGAGCCTGCGGACGCCGCGCCCCAGCAGGCTCCCGGCGAACAGGACGAGCGCCGTGAACAGGAGCGCCAGGGCCACCCGCTTCGGCTCGTTGTCGAAGCTGTCGAGGGATCCCCGGAGCGGGTATCCGATCAGAGCCGGGATCGTTCCGATGATCATGAGGCGAAGCACCCTGGGCGCCTTGAATCGAGCGAGGGCGGCGATGTCCCTGCGGTAGTAGGCGAGCACCGCGAGCAGCGTGCCCAGGTGCAGCACGGCGGAGACGGCCAGTTCCGGCTCGGCGACCGACATCCCGGCGCGGGACAGGAACGCCGGCACGATGATCAAGTGCCCTGAGGACGAGATGGGCAGGAATTCCGTGAGCCCCTGCACGAGGCCCCAGATCACGGCGTTGAGCACGGCGGTGACGTTACCGCTCATCCACCGAGCAACGGCACCAGCCTGCTCTCGTTCAGGGCCGTGGCGACGGCGGCGGCCGAGTCGGGCGGCACCGCGACCAGCCCGATGGGTCCCCCTCCGAAGTCGTCCCCGGGCAGGACCGCGACGATCATCCCGGTCACTTCGACGAGGCCGTCGGACACCAGCAGGACATCCATGCCCGGGACGGCGCCGAGTGGTACCGGGACCTCCAGCGACCACCAACCCTCGGGCGCCGACTCCCCGGCCGCGCTGAGCATCGCCGGGATGAGAGGATCGCCTGAGGCGATCGGGACGCGGGCGATGGCGGGCAGTGAGATCGAAGGAAGAAGCCCTGCCTCGACGTCACGAAAACGAACGTCGGCCTCGGTGATCGTCGTCCCGGGTGGTATCGACGCCGTCGCAAACGGATGGGGCAGCGTGGGCTCGGGCCGCAACTCGATGGCGAGGCCGGTGGCGATGAGCATCGCGGCGGCGAGATACCGGAGGAGGGGAGGCCTGGTGAGCCAGTACACCCGTCAGAACCTATTGGAACCGCCCGGGTCTGGAAAGGGTGTCAGTCCTCTGTGGTGGAGGCGCTGGTGGACGGTGCCGTGGAGGCGGTGGATGGGGCCGAGGTGGAGAGGGAGTTGCTGCCCCGGGAGTCGGTGGCGTAGAACCCCGAGCCCTTGAAGACGACGCCCCGGGCGTGGAACACCTTCTGGACGTCCCCACCGCAGGACTCGTGGGTCTTCAGAGGTTTGGCGCTGAACGACTGCCACAGCTCGAACTGGTTGCCGCACTTCTTGCAGACGTACTCATAGGTTGGCATGGGATGTGTGCTCCGGGCCTGGCTGGCACAAGAACGAACATCTTACCTCGGTCCCTGCATTCCCGATACGTGGCGGTGTTGGACGAAACCTAGACTCCGCCGTCCATGCCCCCGGTCGTCGCCATCATCTCCGCCTATGTCGTGGGAAGCCTCGACTTCGCCGTGGTGGTGGCGAGGGCTCGCGGCGTGGACATCAGGTCGGTGGGCAGCGGGAATCCGGGCGCATCGAATGTGTTGCGGACCCTCGGGAAAGGGCCGGCGATCATGGTTTTCGTGGGTGATGCCCTCAAAGGCGTCATCGCCGCGGCGATGGGCTGGATCGCGGCCGGCGGAGGCGATCCGGTCACGGAGCCGCTTGCGTTCGCGGCTGGGTTGGCGGCCGTCCTCGGCCACGCGTACCCGGTGTTTCACCGATTCAAGGGAGGGCGGGGCGTCGCCACCGCTGCCGGTGTCCTTCTCTTCGTCGTCCCTCTCGTCTCTCTCGGCCTCGCCGTTCTCTGGTTCGCTGTCGCCAGGCTCTCGAAGATCGCCGCCGTGGCGTCGTTGTCGGTGGTTCTGGCCGCGGCACCCCTTGCGGCATGGGCAGGCGTCAGGGGTTGGTCGCTCGTGTGGCTCGGTGCCATCCTCGCGTTGATCGTGTGGCGGCATCTCCCCAACATCCGTCGCCTGCTGGGCGGGTCCGAACAGAAAGTGCCAACGTGAACGTCGAAGTAGCAGTGATTCCGGCCGCCGGCCGCGGTTCCCGTATGCGGCCGGCCACCAGGGTGGTGCCGAAGGCCCTGCTCACCGTGATCGATCGACCTGCGATCCAATACGCCGTCGAAGAGGCGGCGCGAGCGGGCGCCACGGAGGCGATCGTCGTCGTGGATCTCGAGGCCGGGCATCTGGTACAGCGCCACTTTCTCACCGAGGGCAGACTGCCCGGTCTGGAAGAGATCCAGATCCGCCCCGTGGTCCAGGAGGAACCTCTCGGGTTGGGGCATGCGGTCCTCGAGGCCCGCCAGATGATCGGTGATCGACCCTTCTTCTGTCTGCTCGCCGACAACATCGTGAGGCCGGGCCACGATGTGTTGCCCCGAATGGCCGAGGCCGCCGATCCGGGTGTCTCGGTGGTCTGTCTGCGCAGGCTCTCCGATGAGTGGCTGTCCCGTTACGGGGTCGTGGTCCCGACCTCCAAAGAGATGGGCGGGGTGCTCGAGATCGGTGGCGCCATAGAGAAACCGGGCATCGAGGATGCTCCATCCCGGCTCGGGCTCATCGGCCGCTACCTGTTCATGCCTGAGATCTTCGACGCTCTGGAAGCGATCCCTCCGGGCGTTGGTGGCGAGATCCAACTCACCGACGCCATCTCCGAAGTGGCTTCTCACGGGCGCTGCCGCGGCCTGGTCGCCGATGCCGACCTCCTGGACGTCGGCACGCCCGAGGGCCTGCTTCTCGCCTCGATCCATCTCGGCCTGGAGCGGTTCGGCGACGAGTTCCGCGTCGAAGTCGAACAGGAACTGCGGGAGTGAAACCGCTCGCCGAAGCCCAGGACGAGGTGCTCGGCGCTGTACATCCGCTTCCGGTCCAGCGCGTCTCGGTGTGGGAAGCCCTCGGTCTGGTTCCCGCAGAGGACGTGATCGCAGGAGAAGACGTTCCACCTTTCGCGAACTCGGCGATGGACGGGTACGCCGTGGTGTCCGCCGACACCGCCTCGGCCCCGGTCATGTTGCGCGTGCTCGAGGACCTCGCG
>JBFGRR010000017.1:0-14838 GCA_041567215.1 Acidimicrobiia bacterium
GAAGGGCACCTCACGAATACCGAGGAGGTATCTGTCCACGGTGGTGGCCTCGGTGACCGCGATCCCGTCGCCGTGAATGGCAACACGAACTGTGCCTTCGTAAATCCGGCCGTCGATCTCGATGGCAGCACCGGCCGCGGGAGTGAACTCGATCGAGGCGCCGAGCACCGTGTCGTCCGCCGCGGCAGGGAGCATGCTCGAGAGGACCACGACCACGACGGTGGCGATGCCCAGCAGCCTCACCTTCGGGCGATCCGTGCCCCGAGCGAGGTGAGCTTGTCTACGAAACCGTCGTAACCCCGGTCTATGTGGTGAACCTCGCCGACCCTGGTGGTTCCCTCCGCACGCAGACCGGCCAGCACCAGGGCGGCGCCGGCCCTGATGTCGGAGGCGATCACCGGACATCCGGAGAGCCTCGGGACCCCCCGCACCACCGCGTGCTGCCACTCGGTGGATATGTCGGCACCCATGCGGGCGAGCTCGCCCACGTAGCGGAAGCGAGCGTCGTAGAGGTTCTCGGTGACGATCGAGGTCCCGTCGGCCACCGCCAGCAGGGCGACCATCTGAGGATGCATGTCGGTGTGGAAACCCGGATACGGCAAGGTCGCCACATCCACGGCACGCGGCCGCTCGCACCCGATGACCCGCAACCAGCCCTCCCCGCGCTCGACCTGGGCGCCGGATTCCTCGAGCTTGGCGAGTTCCATACGCAGGAATCCCGGGTTGCAGCCGGTCACGGTCACGTCTCCGCCGGTTATGGCAGCAGCCACCGCGTAGGTTCCCGCCTCGATCCGGTCCGGCAGCACACGATGGGTGGCCGGGGTGAGCCGTTCGACGCCGCGCACATGGATGATCGCCGTTCCGGCCCCCGACACCTGCGCACCCATCGACTGGAGCATCTCTGCGAGGTCGGAGATCTCGGGCTCACGCGCGGCATTGACGATCACCGTCTCCCCCTCGGCGAGGGTCGCGGCGAGAAGGACGTTCTCCGTCGCACCGACGCTCGGAAACGGCAGTTCCACCTCGGTGCCCCTGAGCCGCCCATCGACCCTGCCCACCAGGACGCCGTGGACCAACTCGAACGAGGCGCCCATCTGCTCGAAGCTCTCGAGGTGCATGTCGATCGGGCGCGCCCCCAGGTCGTCGCCACCGGGCAGCGCCACGTGGGCCTCCCCACAGCGAGCGAGGAGGGGACCCAGGATCACGATGGAGGCCCGCATCTGGCGGACCAGTTCCAGAGGCGCCTCCGGGCGAAGGTCCTCTGGGATGACCAGGTTTATGTCGTGCCCGTGGCGCTCGACGTGACAACCGGTGTGGCCGAGCACCTGCGCCATGAGGTCCACATCGAGGATGCGCGGGACGTTCATGATGGTGTGGCGGCCTGCGGCGAGCAGTGAGGCAGCCATCTCCTTGAGGACCGCGTTCTTGGCCCCGAGCACCCCGACGGCTCCGTGGAGCGGTGGCCCGCCTTCGACGACGATCTCTTCCATGAGCCCTCCACGCTAACGCTCCGGGTGCAGGCCGACGGTTAGCCTGCCCGCCATGCGCGTCGCACTCGGATCAGATCACGCAGGTTTCGCCCTCAAGGCCCACCTGGCCGAATTGCTGGCCGGCAAGGGCATGACCGTCTTCGATCTGGGAACTCACGACGAGGATCCCGTCGACTACCCCGACTTCGCCGCTGCGGTGAGCCGGGCCGTGGTGGATGGCCGTGCCGATCGGGGAATAGTGGTCTGTGGAAGTGGCGCCGGTGCGTGTGTGGCGGCCAACAAGATCCGGGGGATCCGCGCCGCGACGGCTCACGACACCTACACGGCTCACCAGGCCGTCGAACACGACGACGTCAACGTTCTCTGCTTGGGGAGCAGAGTCGTCGGTCAGGCGCTGGCCGAAGAACTCGCCATGGCGTTCCTGACGGCCAAGTTCACGCGAGAAGAGCGCCATCTGAGACGGCTGGCCAAGGTTCTCGCCCTCGAAGGCGATTGATCAACGCGCAGCGCTGAGGCCGGCAGCAAAGCTGAACAGGGCCTCGAAACCCGGTTCGCCCAACTCGCCGGAGAGCCTCAGAGCGATGGTGCCGTCGGGCGCGATGACCGCCCAGTACGGATATGCGCTGAGACCGAAGGCTTCACCGCCTGGTGCGTTCCGGTCGTCGAGCATGATCGGCGCAGTCCAACCCTCCCGCTCGAGCCATTCGGATGGCGGGAAGTTGGGCCGGGTCTCGCTGGTGCCGGTGGCCACGGACAGCAGCTTCACGCCGGGCTCGCCCCCGCCGGCGTTGAGCCAGGCCTGGAGCCTGGGGACGTCGGCCTGACAGAACGAACACCAGTGGGCGACGAATGCGACGATCGTGGGCTGGCCGTCAGACGCGATCCGCACGGTCTCCCCATCCGGGCTGGTCCCGGTGAGCACCGGCGCCACCATCCCGATCGCCTGATCGCTGGCGGGGTCGACGAACGGCGGAAGAGCCTGGCCTTCGACGGACACCTCGCCGAACGCCGGCTTTGCGAGGTTCGACGGGGATCCCGATGAGAAGGCGAACGCGAGGGCACCGGCGACGACGACGCCGATTCCCACGCCGACCCAGGCAGCGGTCTTGTTGTTCGTCGCGCTCTTGTCCTTTTTCACGCCGTCTCCTCGTATCGGTGGGAAAGCAACAACGCAGTTATAGCGATGAATCCGCACAACGCCATGAACGGGATGGAGATGAAGCCGAACTCGTTGACGTACTTCGAGTTGCAGGGCACGTCGACCGAGCAAACGGTGGAAGTCATGGTCGGGAAGGTCTGGAGGAGGTAGTGATAGATCGCCAGACCCATGCCCGTGATGGTCAACGGCAGGGCAAACCTGCGCACGCTCTCCTTCAGGTAGGCGCCCACGCCGAGGATGACGACGAGCGGATACATGGCGATCCGCTGATACCAGCAGAGCTCACATGGCGTGAAGTCGTAGGCGATGGCGTAAGTGAGGCTCCCGGCCGTGGACAGGACGGCGATGGTGAGGGCCACCCACGGAAAGACCGCGTCGGCGCCCGTCTCCTTGGCGAACCTTCGTACGCCAGGGATGAGCAGGAGCACCGCCGTCGCGAGGGCGAGCAGGGCGAGCAAGCTCGCAAATCGGTTGTATACGTTCACGTTCATGTAGCCCCGACGGGATTCGAACCCGCGTTACCGGCTTGAAAGGCCGGCGTCCTAGGCCGCTGGACGACGGGGCCGGGCATCGCCTCGACCGACTGGGAATCGTAGCTTGGGGCTCGGTGGTCGAAACCCGACTCAGGCCAGACGTGCCGCAGCCGTGCGGACACGCCTCAAGGTGGCGTCTCTACCCAGGGCCGCCATCGACTCGAACAGAGGGGGGCTCACCGAGGAACCGGTGAGCGCCACGCGGAGCGGCTGCAAGCCTTTGCGGGCGCCGATCTCTCGTTCTTCGAGCATCGTCCGCAAGGTGGCATCGATGGAGGCGGCATCGAACAGAGGTAGGGCTTCGAGACGCGAGGCGGCATCGACGAGGATCTCGCCGACGCCCTCTTTCTCCATCACTTTGGCCCACGACTCCTCGTCGTATTCGGGATCGTCGAACAGGAAAGCGGCCTGGTCGGGGATCTCGGTGAGCAGTTTGGTCCGTTCCTGAACCAGCGGAGCCAGTTCCTGGAAGCGCATCCAGTCCTCATCCGTGAGCGGGCGGGTCGAGTCGAGTTGTGCCTGCGCCGCCACCAGGAATGAATCGGCGTCCATGGCCCGGACATACTCCCCATTCATCCATTGGAGCTTGTCGATGTCGAACACGGCAGGGTTCTTGGAGACCTTGTCGAGATCGAAGGCGGCCACGGCCTCGGATGCCGTGAAGATCGTGGTCTCCGAGTCGAGCGACCATCCGAGCAGGCACAGGAAGTTGACCATCGCCTCGGCGAGATAGCCCCCCTCCCTGTAGGCCTTCACGGACGTGTCACCATGACGCTTCGAGAGCTTCTTGCCGTCGGGGCCAAAGAGGAGGGGCAAGTGGGCATAGGTGGGCGGCTCGCCCCCGAGGGCCCTGGTGAGCAGGATGTGTTTGGGCGTGGAGGAGAGGAGATCCTCTCCTCGAACCACATGGGTGATGCCGTAGTCGACGTCATCCACAGTCGATGCCAGGTGGTAGGTGGGGGTTCCGTCGGAACGGAGGATCACGAAGTCGTCCACGGTCTCGGCTTCGAATCGCATGTCGTCGCGCACGAGGTCGTGGAACTCGACCGGGGCATCCTGGGGGACGGACAGCCGGATCACCCCCGAGCTGTATGGCTCGTCCGGTCTGCGTATGTAGACGTTGGGGTGCTTCTTCTCGGCCTGGGCGCGCCGGCGCATCTCCTCGAGTTCTTCCGGGGACCGGTCGTCGTAGTAGGCGAGACCCGACGCCACCAGATCCAACGCCAGGGACCGATAGCGTTCGAAGCGGTCGGACTGGCGGTAGCTGCCGTGCGGGCCGCCCACATCGACACCCTCGTCCCAGTCGAGACCGAGCCAGGCGAGGCCGCTCTTGATGTCGTCCTCGAAAGCGGCCTCGGAGCGCTCGACGTCCGTGTCGTCGATGCGAACGATGAATGTCCCGCCGTGGTGACGAGCAAACAGCCAGTTGAAGAGCGCAGAACGGGCGTTGCCGACGTGGAGGTGGCCGGTGGGCGACGGTGCGATGCGCACCCGAACGCTCATCGGCTCACCACCGGGTTGGCGATCGTGCCGACCCCGTCGACCTCGACTTCAACGAGATCGCCCGGTACCACCGGACCCACCCCGGAAGGCGTGCCGGTCAGCACCACGTCGCCTGGCAGAAGAGTCATGACCGAGGTGACGAACTCGAGGATCTCGGCGACGCCAAACACCATGTCGGAGGTGAAGCCGGCCTGGCGCACCTCACCGTTTACCCGGCAGATCACCGCCAGACGCTCCAGCGGATCGAGTTCGGTCTCGATGGCGGGGCCCAGCGGGCAAAAGGTGTCGAAACCCTTGGCACGGGTCCACTGACCGTCCTTGCGCTGGAGGTCGCGAGCCGTGACGTCGTTGGCGGCGGTGTAGCCGAACACATAGCGCGAGGCATCCTCGGCGGCGATGTTGCGGGCGAGCCTGCCCATCACCACGGCCAGTTCGGCCTCGTGGTGGACTTCGCTCGACAGGCGCGGATAGACGATGCCCGCATTGGGACCAATGACGGTGGTTGCGGGCTTCATGAAGATCAGCGGCTCTTCGGGAACGTCACCGCCCATCTCGTCGGCGTGTTCGACGTAGTTCTTGCCGACGCAGACCACCTTCGACGGGAGCACCGGTGCCAGGAGTTGGATCGACTCCCAGGGCAGCATCACCTCGGTGGCTTCCCACGCAACGAACGGGGACCCGTCGTAGATGGTGACGCCGGAGGCCTCTGCCAGCCCGTAGGCGATTCGATCCCCGGCCTTGAACCGGACGATCTTCATGAGTTGGAGTGGTTCATCGCGTAGCGAATGCGATCGGCGCTGAGGACGAGGAGATCCCTGTCCACCTCGGCCACCGCGGTCTGGCCCTTGTATCTCTCGTGGGGAACCGCGGCCATCCAGCGCTCGCGCCGTTCGACGAGACCGTTGGGGAGGTTCTCGCCAAAGCCGCACAACAACATCGCCACACGGACGTCCTCCGGTACTGCAGCCCTTCCCAGGTCTGCAGCCCTGGCCGCGGCGAGCGCGGCGATGACGCTCTCCAGCGCCGGGGTGCGATCGGGGATGTCGATCCGTCTCACCAGACCGAGCACCCAGCCCGGATCCGGACCCGGCGAACCGAAAGGCCCGCCGGAAGGCACATCTCCGGGGTTGGTGATCACACCGGGCCGCGAGCCCGGGTCCCACGGATCACTCGGTCGCGGCGAGGCGGAGTCGGCGACGCGCGCGGGCATCTGGATGTTGGGCTGTTGAGCCACGCTCACTCCTCGACGTAGTCAAGCCAGTGCAAGTAGTGGGGGATGTTGCCCCGGACGGCGGCGTGGTACAACTCCTGGACCCGTTTGGTGACGGGCCCGGGCTTGCCCGAACCCACGGAACGATCGTCGACCTCACGGATGGGGGTCACTTCCGCTGCCGTGCCCGTGAAAAAGGCCTCGTCTGCTCCGTACAGATCCCCTCTGGTGAGGCTCGCCTCCCGGACCTCGACTCCTTCTTCGGCGAGGAGGGTCATGACCGAAGCCCTGGTGATTCCATCGAGGATTCCTGCAGCCACCGGCGGTGTGAGCACGATCCCGTCCCTGACGACGAACAGGTTCTCTCCGCTCCCCTCCGAGATGGTGCCCGAGTCGTTCAGGAGCACGGCCTCGTCGTACCCGGTGCGGACCGCCTCCTGCTTGGCCAGGATCGAGTTGAGATACTGGCCGGTTCCCTTGGCTGTGGGGACGAAGCTGTTGGGCGAGATGCGCCGCCACGACGAGATGCGCACACGGATCCCGTTGGCCAGGCCCTCCTCGCCGAGGTATGCGCCCCACCTCCATGCTGCGACGGCGGTCTTCACCTCGGCGGCCGCCGGGTTGAGGCCGATCGACCCCAGCCCGTAGAACACCAGGGGGCGAACGTATCCTGCTTCGAGTTCGTTCTCCCTCACCACCTGCCTGCAGGCGCCCATCAGGGTCTCCACGCTCCAATCGAGAGGTATCCCGTAGGCGTTGGCGGATCGATGCAGCCTCTCGATGTGGTCACGGAGGCGGAAGATCGCGGTTCCGCCTTGGGCGTCGTAGGCGCGAATGCCTTCGAAGACTCCGGCCCCGTAGTGCAGCGCATGAACCAGGACGTGAACCGTCGCCTCTTCCCAGGGAACGAGCTTTCCGTCCATCCAGATGTGTTTTGAAGGCTCCATGAACTCAGGCTACTCCCGGCCCTACTTGGCCGGTCAGATGCCGGTGATGCCACTCGAGGATGGCCTGGAATCGCTCGACCCGGTGAAGCGGCTTGCCGCTCCGGCTCATCTCGTGGCCTTCGCCCGGGAACCTCACGAATTCGGTGTCGACGCCGTTGCGCAGCAACGCCATGAAGTACTGCTCCGCCTGCTCGATCGGGCACCTGAAGTCGTTCTCGGAGTGGAGGATCAGCGTCGGTGTCCGCACATCGTGGGCGAATGCCAGCGGGCTCTTCTCCCACCACTCGGCCCAGCCCGTCGGGTAGTCGGCGCCGGTGTACGACGCCGGGAAGGTCGGTCCGATGTCCGACGTCCCGGCGAAGCTCGGATAGCTGAGCAGCCCGCGTTCCACCACTGCCGACGAGAATCGCTTGTCCTTGGCCGTGATCCAGGCGGTGAGGAAGCCGCCGTAGGACCCACCCATGATCCCGATCCTGTCGCCATCGAGCCGAGGATGACGCTCGAGTGCCGCCTCCAAGACCCGCAGAACGTCGGCGGTGTCCACGACACCCCATCCGTCACCCGTCACCGCCGTGAGGAAGTCGCGCCCCCGGCCCGACGACCCGCGCGGGTTACAGGCCACCACAGCGAACCCACTGCCTGCGTACACCTGGAACTCGTCGAAGAAACCGAAACCGTATTGGGAGGCGGGGCCGCCATGGATGTTGAGCAGCACCGGGACCACGTCTTCACCATCGGGCAGATACACCCACGCATCGACCTCCACTCCGTCGCTATCGACCCGGAAGTGGTCCGGTTGGAGGATTCCGATGCTCGAACCGAGGGTGGTGACAACGCTCTCCCTCCCCTTGGCGAAGACGTGGAGTTCACCCGTTGAGGCCGGAGAGGTGGCCGTGAACGCAAGGACACCTTTGGCAAACGAGAATCCGGTGACCACACGGCGGCCGGCAACGAGTGCTTCCGTCCCTCCATCGGGGTCGACGGCCAGTATCCCGAACGTCCCGGCGTCCTCGTGCCCGATGATCGCCCGATCCCCGTCCCAACAGATCGTCGCCGGGCCTGCCGCCAGCGAGGCCGCCGACCTGTCCAGGTGACCGGTCATGTCGGTCAGCGAACCATCCTGCTCCACCCTGTGGAGACTCGAGACGGCCGGCCACTCGGGAGTGGCGACTCCGATGAGGTGGAGGGCTCCATCGTGCCGATAGGAGGCCGCGCCCCAGATGCCCCTGGTGCCTACCCGGGTGCTCTCTCGCGAGGCGACGTCGACCTCCCAGACGTCGTTGCCGAGGGTCAGTCCGCCGTCACGATCGGAGATGAAGGCGATCTTGGCGCCGTCGGGGCTCCAGGCCGGGAACTCTGCCTGGTGCGGGCCGGGCGTCAAACACACCGGTTCTTCGATTCCCCGGGGGTCGGCGAGCCAAATGTGGCGACGACGGTCGAAAAGCATGCCCTTGTTGTCGAAGCGGTATGGGAAAGCGCGAATCCGTCTCGGACGGCGAACCCGTTCCTCATCGGTCAGGTCGGCCCACTCCTCGTCCCAATCGACGGCCACCACCGCGATGCGTGAGCTGTCGGGAGCCCAGACGATCGCTTCGATGCCGAGATCGAACCTGGCCACCACCCGGCCCTCTCCACCGGCGACGGGCATGACCACCAGGCCCGCCTTCTTGTCTTCGCCGAGCCTGGAGAAGGCGAGGGACGTGCCATCGGGTGACCAGCGGGGAAGCGAGTCGCCGGGCCCCGCCGTGAACGGCCGCGTTCCTGCAGGGTCGGACAGGTGGATGACCCGGCGGTATCGATCCTCTTCGAGATCCGCCGTTGCGACGGTGAAAGCGATCCTGGTGCCATCGGGATGGACATTTGGGTCGGACGGCGTGGAAATGGCGGCGAGATCTTCGGGTCGCATCTGCTTCCTCTTCGGGGAGGGCGAATGTACCGCCGGGAGAGGGCGCCTGGCGAAGGACCGACCCGGGCAGAGCGTCTCCGGGGCCGACCGGCGGGAGTTAGCCTCGCCCCGTGAAGACCCTCATCGCCTCGTGGTTCGGGACCGGGATGATGCTCCGCCGCCTGCGAGGCTCCGACGTCGGGTCCGGCACGGTGGGCGCGGCGGCAGCCCTGGTGCTCGCCCTGGTGCTCCGCCCGCTGGGATGGTGGGTGCAGGCGTCGGTATTCCTGGTCGTGGCCGCGCTCTCCGTCTGGTCATCGCACGGCACCAGCGACGCCGACTCCACCAAAGAGGCCGACCCGGGCTGGGTCGTCATCGACGAGGCGGCCGGCACCTTCCTGGCGACGATCGGGCTCGGTCTGAGCGGTGCGATCTTCGCCTTCGTCGTCTTCAGGGCCGCCGACATCTTCAAGAACGGGTTCCCGGGGGTGGCGTGGGCTGAGCGCCTACCGGGCGGATGGGGCATAACCGCAGACGACCTGGTCGCCGGCGTCTACGGGCTTGGTGCAGGCTGGGTGGCGACCGCCCTTCTCAGCTGAGATCCAGATAGCGGACCTCTTCGATGCCCTCCAGAGCCCTCATCTGGGTCACCTGATCGGTGGTCAACGGCTGGTCGAGGTTGAGGCCCATCATCGCGGCCTGACCGGTCAGTGGTGACCGGCCGACGACCATGTTGGCGATGTTCACGCCCTGCTCACCGAGGAATGTGCCCACCCGTCCGATCACCCCCGGGATGTCGGAGTTGCGCACGATCAACACGTGGGGCGAGAAGGGAAGCTCCACCTCGTGGCCGAGGATCTCCACCATCATGGGACCCTTCCTGGCCACGGTTCCGGCAAGGGAGACATCCATTCCCGGC
Organism: Acidimicrobiia bacterium; assembly: GCA_041567215.1. Lineage (GTDB taxonomy): Bacteria > Actinomycetota > Acidimicrobiia > Spongiisociales > ZC4RG35 > JBFGRR01. The sequence continues at coordinate 9,647 of JBFGRR010000017.1, forward strand.
TCGACCGAGGCCACCCGCAGCATCGAGACGTACTCCCCGCTCTCCTCGGAGCTCTCCATGTCGACACCCGTGCCGCGGGCCTCCGCCATCGATGGGGCGTTCACGTACGACACCGGCCCGCTCGACACCGCCTGGAGTGCACCCTTCAGCACCGCCAGTTGGATCGGCCTCAGCTCGAAGGCGGCGATCCGGCCCTGGGCGCTGACCCGCAGCCGGCCCGAGAGGCTCTGGGACAGGCCGACGAAGGCCCTGCCCAACTGCTCTGCCAGCGGCAGGAATGCTCGCACCTCATCTGCGACCTCCCTCCCGAGATCCACATTGACGGCGGTCAACACCAGCTCACCCCCGAGCGCTGCCGCCACGGCGTCGGCGACGTCGGTGCCGGCCTTGTCCTGAGCCTCCGCCGTCGATGCTCCCAGGTGCGGTGTCACCACCACCTGCGGCAACCCGAACAGCGGGCTCTCGGTCATGGGTTCGGTCTCGAATACGTCGAGGGCGGCCCCCCCAACCCTGCCTGCGGTGATCGCCGCGGCCAGCGCCGCCTCGTCGATGATCCCGCCCCGGGAGGTGTTCACTATGCGGACTCCCACCTTGCACTTCGACAGAGCATCCGCGCCGAGAAGCCCGGCGGTCTCCTTGGTCTTGGGGAGGTGGACGGTGATGAAGTCGGCCGCCGCCAGCACCTCGTCCAAGTCGACCAGTTCGACACCTATTCGCCGGGCACGCTCTCCCGAGACGAATGGGTCGTAGGCGAGGAGGCGCATGCCGAAAGCGAGGCATCTCTGGGCGACCAGGGTCCCGATCTTTCCGAGTCCCACCACGCCAAGGGTCTTGCCGTGGAGTTCGACCCCCTGGAACGACTTGCGGTCCCAGTTGCCGCCAACGAGCGTCGAGTGCGCTGCGGGAACATGGCGGGCCTGGGACAGGAGCAGCGCCATCGTGTGCTCCGCCGCCGAGATGGTGTTGGCATGAGGGGCGTTCACGACGAGAACACCTCTCTCGGTGGCAGTGCGGAGATCGATGTTGTCCACGCCGATTCCTGCGCGTCCGATTACTCGCAGGCTGGGCGCGGCCAGGATCATCTCTCGATCGACCGCCGTCGCCGACCGAACCACGAGGCCATGAGCATCGCCGAGCCTCGAGAGCAGGTCTGCCCGCTCGGCGCCAACCGCCAGATCGACCTCGCAGGTCTCCCGGAGCCGATCGACTCCGGCGGCGGCGATGGCCTCTGCGACCACCACTTTGGGTCTCACGTCACTTCCCTTCTCGTATCCGAGCGTGCATTGTTGTGTGTAGCGGGTCACCGGCCAAGGCGAGCCGTAACCTGGAGGTGCAGGCGAGTGAGGAGGACGTCATGTCTTGGCAGCCGACGAGGATTCTGGTCGGGGTAGACGGTTCCCAGCAGAGCATCGCGGCCGCTCGCGCCGCTCTGGGCCTGGCGCGATGCACCAACGGACACGTCACGCTGATAACGGTGGTGAGGCCACCCGAGGGTTGGTGGGGATTGGAGGGGTCACCGCCTTCACCGGAGGCCCTGGCGTCGGCGGTGGCCGCAGGCCAGAGGGAGATACTCGATCGGGTCCTCGAGACTCTCGGCGAGGAGGCGGCGGGGGTGAGCACGGTCGAGGAGCTCGGCGATCCGACCACGGCCATCATCAACGCCTGCGAGCGGGAGCAAGCCGATCTCCTGGTGATCGGGCGGCGAGGAGCAACGGTGATGGAGCGGGTGATGCTGGGCTCCGTGGCAGACCGGCTGGCACACCACGCACCCTGCCCTCTGCTCATCGTCAACTGACCCGACGACCGGTCAGGACAATGCCGGGATGACCTCCCGGGCGAACCGCTCGATACCACTCGTGTCGTACGCGGCCTCCGCGAAGTAGAAGATCCCGTAGGTCATGCCTGCATCCACCCAGGGCCTCAGCCTCTCCACGAGTTGCTCCGGCGTTCCCGCCATCCGGCGGTACATCCGCTCCTGCCCTGCAAGCCGTCGCTCGTCGATGTAGGGGCGGAAGTGGTCTTTGAGCCAGGAGATCCGGTCCTCGACGGCCGCATCCGACTCCTCACAGATGACGTTGAAGTTGGTGGATCGCACTATCGACCCGAAGTCGGTGCCCACGTCCCTGCAGTGGCCTTCGAGAACCGACGACTTGTGCACGAACTCCTCCACGGAGCCACCGAAGTTGGTGTATTGGGCATGCCGGGCGGCGACGTTCAGAGTCAACTGCTCGCCTCCGCCTGCGATCCACAGCGGGATGTACGGTTCCTGCACGGGTCTTGGCCGGCAGATCGCCCCGGCGAGCTGGTAGTGCCGGCCGTCGAAGTGGACCTCGTCTTCGGTCCACATGCGCTTCATGATCTCCACCGCTTCGCGCAGTTCTCCGATCCGCACCGACGGCTTGGGGAACTCGTACCCGTAGCCCTCGTACTCGTGCTCATACCAGCCGGCGCCGATACCCATCTCCAGGCGGCCACCGCTGATCACATCGATCGAGGCGGCCACCTTGGCGAGATACGACGGCGGCCGGTAGCCGTTGCAGGTGCACATCTGGCCGAGGCGGATCGTGTCGGTGACCGTGGCCAGGGCCCCCATCAGCGTCCACGCCTCATACGTCGGTTCCTGCGTCGGCACCGGAACCGTGTGGAAGTGGTCGTAGACCCACAGGCTCTCGAATCCGAGCGTCTCGAGCGTCTGGGCGACCTTGGTCATCGTCGGCCAGTGCTGGGCGCGGTCGATGCCGACCAGATCGAGCCGCCAACCTTGGGGTACAAATGCGCCGAATCTCATGAGAGCGACGCTAGACGGGGCGGGCGGCATCGGCGACCTCCGAGGCGTGCCACCCGGCCTTAGTCTGCGCGCATGCGTCACCACGCCCTGGCCGCGCTCGGCTACCTGACGATCGTCTCGTATGGAGCATGGTTCTACGGCTTCGGGGTCCTCCTCGACGACATCGTCTCTTCGACCGGCTGGCGAGAGAGCCACGTCGTCGCCGTGGCATCGGTGTCGGCGCTTCTCGCCGGCGCAGCATCGCTGCTCGCCGGGCGGGCACTCGACCGCCTCGGCAGCCGGAGGGTGTTCGCCATCGGGATCGCCGGTTCGGCGATCCTGGCCTTGAGCGCCGGTGCCGCCGATCTCTTCGCTTTCGCGGTGGCGGCGGTTCTCGGTGGCGGGATGTTGGGAGCCACCGGGCACTACCACACCACCCTGGCGACAGCCGCCGGCCTCCATCCGCTTCGTGCGCCGAGGGCGATCTCGATAGTGACTCTCTACGGGGCGTTCTCCAGCACGATCATGCTTCCCCTCGGCGGTGTGATCACCGATCGTTTCGGCTGGCGGCCGGCGTTGGTGACCTACGCCGCACTGGCGGCGTCGGGTTATCTCTGGGCCGCCATGGCCGCCGACGCCCGGCCGAGCAGCCAGGCCGAGTCCGCGGCCCCGCTCCGCTGGACACCGCTGGTGGCGACGGCGGTGGCCGCCAACTTCCTCGGCTCTGCCGGCTACGGAACCATCGGCGTCTACCAGGTGCCGATCATGGTCGCCCTCGGCCTGTCGCTTCCCCTCGCCTCCACCCTCGCCGGTGTGCGAGGCGTCGCCCAGTTCGTCGGCAGGCTCCCCACCGACCCGATCGTTGGCCGCTTCGGCAGCCGCCGTGCCCTGGCCGCCGCCAACATGCTGATTGCAGTCGGGGCGGTGCTGCTGTTCTGGGCCGGCTCGACCGGGCCCGCCCTGGCGTTCGCAGTCATCGCCGGGCTGGGGATCGGCGCGTTCTCACCACTCAGCGGCATCTTCGCCTATGAGGTGGCCGGGCCGAGCAAGGTGGGCACACTCATGGGCATGCAGGCGGCGGCGGCGGGAGTGGGAATCGCCGCAGGGCCGTACGGTGCCGCGACCCTGGTCGACATGGTCGGGGACCGCAGGGCGTCGATCCCTCTCGCGATCGTTCTCCTCGTCGTTGCTGCAGGGGTCTTGTGGAACTCGAAGCGGTACCAGCTCGAGAACTGACCCCTTCCACTCCCGGCCCGGCCCGAGGGCTTAGCCTCTGATGCCGTGCAGATCGTCGTCGCCATTCCGGTCAAGCCATTCGATGCCGCCAAGAGCCGACTGTCTGCGGTGCTGTCAGCAGCGGCGCGCCGCGAGGTGGGAATGGAACTGGCCCGCCGCACCATCGCCGCTGCCGGCGAGGCCGGGACCGACACCCTGGTTCTCGCGGCCGACGCCGGCGTCGCGGACTGGGCACGCAACCTCGGCGCCGACGCGGTCGTAGACGAGGGCTCGGACCTCAACACCGCGGTCCGAAGCGCCACGCGGGCCCTCGGAGACTGGATGGTCTGCCACGCCGACCTCCCCCTGCTCACTGCGGGCGACATCGGCGTCGCCGCGAGGCTGGTCGCCGAGGGCCGGGCGGTCATCGCCCCATCCTCCGACGGGGGCACGACGCTGCTCGGCGGCGCCGGACGAGAGTTCGAGTTCTCCTACGGGAGAGCGAGCTTCCACAGGCACCTGAGGCGCCTCGACGACCCGCTGGTACTCACCACGCTCGGCCTCGGCCTCGATCTGGATGGACCCGACGACCTCGAAGCTGCCGTCCGTCATCAACGGGGCCGGTGGCTGGCCGACCTCCTAGCCTCTGATCCGACGTGACTTCAACGACCAACATCTTCTCGGAAGGCCGATCGGACCGGCCCGATCCGCTACCGACCCCTGAGCGGGTGCTCACCATCGGAGCCCACCCGGACGATGCCGAATTCGGGGCCGGGGCGACCCTGGCCAAGTGGGCGAATGACGGTGCGGAGATCTCGATGCTCATCCTCACCGACGGCTCCAAGGGGTCATGGGAACCCGACATCGACCCGATCGAGCTGGCCGCCCAACGCCGGAGAGAGCAGGAGGAAGCGGCACGGCGACTCGGTGCAACCGGAGAGTTGGTGTTCCTCGACCACACCGACGGTGAGCTCGAGCACACCATGGATCTGCGCGCCGAGACCTGCCTGTGGATCCGCCGGCTCAGACCCACCGTGGTGCTCGGCTTCGATCCATGGAAGAGGTACATGCTGCACCCGGACCACCGTGCCGCCGGGTGGGCAGTCGTCGATGGCGTGGTGGCGGCGCGCGATCACCTCTTCTACCCGGAGCAACTCACCGACGGAGTCACCAAGCACCGGCCCGAGGCCATCCTCCTGTGGGTGCCGGA
>JBFGRR010000018.1:0-14710 GCA_041567215.1 Acidimicrobiia bacterium
CCGGTGGGCTACGTCGTCACCTTCCGCCAGGTCGATCCCCTCTACGTCATCGATCTGCGCAACCCTGAGCGACCGGAGGTGACCGGAGAGCTGAAGATCCTCGGCTATTCCGCATATCTGCATCCGGTGGGCGAGGGGAAACTGCTCGGCCTCGGCCAGGACGCCGACGACCAGGGTCGCACCAAGGGAACCCAGCTCTCGCTGTTCGACGTATCCGATCCTGCCAACCCGATCCGCATCGACCAGATCACCATGGACGGTGGATGGTCACAGGCCGAGGGCGATCATCACGCCTTCACGTTCGCCGACGGGCTGATCCTGGCCCCCTACGAGCGATGGGAATGGATCGGGGAGACCGGCAAGGACAGCTTCGACACCGGGGTCATCGCCGCCCGCGTCGAAGGTTCGACCCTGCGCCTGGACAAGGTGCTCAGGCCGGTCCTCGACGGGCCGGTCACCGGGAACGAGTGGGACACGATCCAGCCATGGATGCACGTCCCGATGCGGACCATCGTCATCGACGGCGACATCTACACGGTCACCAACGGCGGCATCTCCGTCCATGACGGCGACACCCTGGACCGTCTCACCTACGAGCGATTCTGATCCGGCCACAGGCCCCTCCGCTCGAAAACCGAGCGGAGGAGGTCTGGCCGGTCGGTGATGATGCCATCGACACCCCAGCCGAGGAGGCGCTCCATCTCCTCCTCGGTATTGACGGTCCACACGTGCACCTCGTACCCGCCGCGATGGAAGCCGGCGACGGTCCGGGGGGTCACCACCGGCAAGCCCAGGTGGAAGCGAGGCACCTGCACGGCGTCGGCGAGACGCTCGGGGGTGCCGAACCACGATCTCGCCCAGGCCCGGAGCGTCTCGCCAGACCCCGTGCTGGTCCGGACCCTGCCGCCTGAGAGCGAGCGGAAACCAGCCAACCGGGCATCCGAGAACGAGCCGACGATGAGCCTTCCCCACAGGTCGAGGCGTGCAACGAGGTCGACGAGTGCCGCCTCCAACCCATCCTGCTTCAGGTCCACCACCAGCCGTGCGTCCGGAAAGGCCGTCACCACCTCCTCGAGAGTGGGTATGCGGATCTCCTTCCCCCGGAAACGCTCGTCGTGGTAGCCGGCGTCCAAGCTCTGGATCTTCTCGAGGGTCATCTGGGAAGCCACCCCGGTGCCGTCGGTGGTGCGATCGACGGTGTCGTCGTGGAGGCATACGAGGGCTCCGTCCGCCGACAGGTGAAGGTCGGTCTCGAGCCAGGTGAATCCCAGGTCTACGGCCCCACGAAAGGCCGTCATGGTGTTCTCGGGCCAGAGAACCCTGCTTCCCCTGTGGGCGATCGCCAATGGCCTGCTCATGAGAAATGAAGACAGGCCCCGACTCGTCGAGGCCTGTCTTCGGTGATCATCGAACCGGCGTCAGTCGACGACGCGGTCCTTCAGGCCCTTGGCCGGGGCGAAGTGGGCGTACTTGCGGGCCGGGATGTGGATCGTCTGGCCGGTGGCCGGGTTGCGACCCATGCGAGCCGAGCGGCTCTTGGTCGAGAAGGATCCGAAGCCGGAAATCGAGACCTTGCGGCCGGCGTCGAGCTCGACTGCGATGATGCCTTCACCGGGCTTGGTCGAGAAAATGACGTCGACGATCTCAGCGGCCTGCGCCTGTGTGAGATCTGCCTTGCTCGCGAGCTTGTTGGCGAGTTCTGTCTTGTTCATCACCCCTCCTTTTGAGTGGTGTCAGAAAGCCCGGACCTCCCGAGCAACCCTGAACTTAGCCGATGAAACCTGGATATTGCGGCTATCTGGGTGCAATGGCCCCGGCCACCACGACGGTTTCGGCCTGATCTCCGTCCGGCTTGTCGAGGATCGTGCTCGGATCGGATGTGTCCAGGACCACCAGGTCTGCGTGCGCTCCCAGCCGGATCCGGCCCCTCTCTTGATCGCCGATCGCCAGGGCTCCACCTCTGGTGGCCGCCCAGAGAGCGACCTCGAAGGACATCCCGGCGCCGTCTACGGCAGCGTGGATCAGGAAGGGCACGCCTTCGGTCCTGAATCCGTCGAGACTCGACTCGCTGGCCAGCGCCAGCGCCCGTCCCTCGGACTCGATCCGGCCGATCAGGTCGGAGGCGAAGCGTTCCGGGCCTGCCACCCGCAGCAGCGGTATCGCAGCCGAACCGAGCACCTTGCGGCCCACGGCCGTGGCAGGTTCGAAGCCGACCCAGCAGCGGCAGGCGGGATGATCACAGGTACGAAGCCGGGGTTTCAAAGGCGCCACCCGCCTGGCCAGGTTCGCCGCCTGCTCGTCTCCCCCGCAGGTGATCTCGGCGTACCCCGCGACCCGGGAGGCCGCCGGTGCGACCACCCGAGCCACCTCGGGTCCCGCCACCGTCCAGGTGATCGCCACCGTCGAGGGCGATCTCGAACCGAGTGAGCCCGCGGCGGCGATCAACTGCGCCTCTGCCTCCGGATCGGACGTGCCTCCCACGTGGAGGCCCATCGCAGTCGTCCCTCGCGCCAGCATTCGGGCGCAGAACTCGAGTGCAGATGCGATGTGGACCTCTTCCGGCCCGGAAAGGAGGCGTGTCGAGGCATCGATGAAGCCCGGCACCACCGCCCGCCCCCCGCAATCGTGCTCGGGCAGGTCCCGGTAGCGACGCGGCAGGTCGCTCTCAGCGCCGATCCAGCTGATCCTTCCTTCCCGGATGGCGATGGCCGGCGCCTCGATCACACCCAGGAGCCCACCCAGACGGCGGTCGTTGGTGACCGCCCGAGCGATGCCGGTCAAGAGCAGGTCGTTGCCCGCGGACCCTAGGGCCTCCCGGGCTACCCGGCCGGCCAGCTCCGCACACTGATCGCAGATGGACACCCCGCCCGGACCGGCGACCAGGTAGTCGGCCCGTTCCCTGCTCTTGCCACAGAAGGAACACGTCGGACCCGGCACTCACACCCCGTCGAAACATGGCACCATCGGAGAGTACCGACGGGAGGAAGCCATGGGCGTCACCTACCAGAACGACGACGGCGTCGCCGTCCTGACCCTCAACCGGCCGGAGGTCTTCAACTCGATCGACCAGACGATCACGGAGGGGGTCGTGTACGGAATCGCACAGGCGGGAGCCGAAGCGCGTGCCGTGGTGATCACCGGAGCCGGACGGGCGTTCTGCGCGGGTGCCGACCTCGGCGACCTCTCCGCCGAATACGCCGCTGCCGGCCCCGACCTCGAGAAGACGATCACCGCCCGGTTCAATCCGCTCGTGACGGCCATCCTCGAGTCTCCCGTGCCCGTGGTGGCCGCTGTGAATGGCGCGGCCGCAGGAGCAGGCATGGGACTCGCACTCGCCTGCGATGTGAGGGTGATGGCCCCGAACGCCTTCCTGATGAGCGCGTTCATCAATGTCGCTCTCATTCCCGACTCGGGGTCTGCCTGGTTCCTTCCCCACATGATCGGAGTATCCAGAGCGTTGGAGATCACCATGTCCGGCCGCAAGGTCGGCGCCGAGGAGGCGCTCTCGCTCGGACTGGTGCACCGACTGTCCGACACCCCTGTGCAGGAGGCGGTCGCCTGGGCGCGCACGCTCGCCAACGGCCCCACCGAAGCCTATGTCGCGACGAGGAAGCTGATCCACCAGGCCGCCTCGACCGCCTTGTCGGCGACCCTGGCCGAGGAAGCACGCCTGCAGGGCGAACTTGGCCGCAGGCCGAACCACCTCGAGGGGATGGCCGCTTTCCTCGAGAAGCGCCAGCCCCGCTTCGGCGGCTGAACCGCGCCTCGGGGGCAGCCTGGCGCTGTCGGTACACTCGCACGAGATCTCGAAAGGCTGCAATGACGACCCTGAACACCCCGCTGGGAACCCGGCGAATCGCCCCGATCGGCTCCGATCACCTCCCGTACTCGATCAAGGTGCTCCTCGAGGCAGCCAGGCGGCACGCCGGCGGTGGACTGGTCACCGATGCCGACGTGGCAGCCATCGAGGCCTACGACGCTCGCAAGGTCGGCGAAACCGAGATCCCATTCATACCCGGACGGGTCGTCCTCCAGGACTTCACCGGTGTCCCGGCGATCGTCGATCTCGCGGCGATGCGCTCGGCGATCGTCAGGATGACCGGGAAAACGGAAGCAGCGGATCTGGTCAACCCCGGGGTGCCATGCGATCTGGTCATAGACCACTCGGTGCAGGTCGATGCGTTCAACCGGCCCGATGCGCTGATGATCAACAGCAAGAGGGAGTTCGAGCGCAATGAGGAGCGTTACGAGTTCCTGAAATGGGGGCAGTCGGCGTTCGAGAACTTCCGGGTGGTGCCGCCGGCCACGGGCATCGTCCATCAGGTCAATCTCGAGTTCCTGGCAAAGGTCGTCTGGGACGACGGGGAGTGGCTGTACCCCGATTCGCTGGTGGGTACCGATTCCCACACCACGATGATCAACGGACTCGGGGTCGTCGGCTGGGGGGTGGGTGGCATCGAGGCAGAGGCGGCCATGCTCGGCCAGCCGATCTCGATGCTGCTGCCCGAGGTGGTCGGTTTCCGGCTGACCGGCGCCCTGCCCGAGGGAGCCACAGCCACGGATCTGGTGCTGCGAGTCACGGAGATGCTCCGCCGGCACGGCGTGGTGGGGAAGTTCGTCGAATTCCACGGACCCGGCCTCGCCTCGATGCCGCTCGCCAACCGCGCCACCATCGCCAACATGGCGCCCGAGTACGGCGCAACGATCGGCTTCTTCCCGGTCGATGAACAGACCCTGAGCTACCTGCGGCTGACCGGCCGCCCCGAGGAGCTGATCGAGACCGTCGAGGCCTACTACCGGCAACAAGGCCTCTGGCGCGACGATGCTCGCGAGATCGTCTACTCGTCAGACCTGGAACTCGATATGTCCACCGTGGAACCGGCGCTGGCCGGCCCCAAGCGCCCGCAGGACCGGGTGGCTCTCTCGGCCATGAAGTCGACCTGGAACGAGCACGCCGCCACAGTTTTCGGCCGCAACGGCGACCGCAAGTCGGCCGAGGTGATCGACGATGGCGCATCGTTCACCATCACCGACGGGGACGTGGTGATCGCCGCGATCACCTCGTGCACGAACACTTCCAACCCGGACGTCATGGTCGGCGCCGGCTTGGTGGCACGCAAGGCTCGCGAGCGCGGGCTCACCCGCAAGCCGTGGGTGAAGACGTCGCTCGCCCCTGGATCACAGGTGGTCACCGAGTACCTGGCCTCGGCGGGTCTCCTCGAGGATCTCGAGGCCACGGGGTTCTACATCGTCGGCTACGGGTGCACGACCTGCATCGGCAACTCCGGCCCGCTCCCCGATGCGATCTCCCGCGGCATCAACGACGCCGGCCTCGTCGCCAGCTCGGTGCTGTCGGGCAATCGCAACTTCGAGGGCCGCATCTCCCCGGACGTCCGCGCCAACTACCTCGCCTCGCCGCCGCTGGTGGTGGCCTACGCCCTCGCGGGAACCGTGGACTGGGACCCGGTGAACGAACCGCTCGGCACCGATCGCGATGGCAAAGAGGTGTTCCTCAAGGACATCTGGCCCAGCCAGAACGAGATCGACTCGATCGTCGCGTCACACGTCTTGCGGAGCCAGTTCACGGAAAAGTACGCAGACGCGTTCACCGGATCGGCCGAATGGCAGGAGATCGAGACCTCGGGCGGCGCCCTCTACGAGTGGTCGGACCAGTCCACCTACGTACAGGAGCCACCGTTCTTCCTGGACCTCGCCCCTCAGGCCACTCCACTGGCGCCGATCGTGGGAGCGAGGGTGCTCGGCAAGTTCGGCGACTCGGTGACCACGGACCACATCTCCCCGGCCGGATCGATAAAGCCGGACTCGCCCGCAGGCCGCTACCTCATCTCACGGGGCGTGCAGCCGCCCATGTTCAACTCCTACGGTTCGCGGCGTGGCAACGACCGGGTGATGACGAGAGGGACCTTTGCGAACATCCGGGTCCGCAACGAGCTGGCGCCAGGCACCGAGGGTGGATTGACGACCGACTTCCTGGACGGGACCGTCAAGTCGATCTACGAAGCCTCGCTCGCCTACAAGGAGGCAGGGGTGCCCCTGGTGGTTCTGGCCGGCAAGGACTACGGGATGGGCTCGTCGCGCGACTGGGCGGCCAAAGGCACTTTCCTGCTCGGGGTGCGAGCAGTGCTGGCCGAGAGCTTCGAGAGGATCCATCGCTCGAATCTGGTGATGATGGGCGTCCTCCCCCTCGAGTACCCGGAGGATGTCACGGCGGCCTCGCTGGGACTCGATGGGACGGAGACCTTCGAAATCGGAGTGGGCGACGACCTCAGCCCCCGTCAGTCCATCCCGGTCGTGGTACTCCGGGAGGACGGGAGCAGGGTCGAGTTCTCGGCTGTGGCGAGGGTGGACACGCCCATAGAAGTCGACTACCTGAGGCACGGCGGGATCCTCCACTACGTGCTGCGCCAGATGGCCTGATCAGTCGCCCCAGTAACGCTGTTCCCGCCAGGGATCTCCGTACATGTGGTACCCGTTGCGTTCCCAGAAGCCCGGTTCGTCGTGGTCGAGGAACCGGAGGCCACGAACCCACTTCACGGACTTCCAGAAGTAGAGGTGGGGGACGACGAGTCGGAGGGGCCAGCCGTGGTCGAGTTCGAGATCCTCGCCGCCGAACCGGTATGCGAACAGGTTCTCGGCCCTCCGGAAGTCCTCCAACGGGAGGTTGGCGGTGAACCCGTGCTCTGCCCACACGATCACGTGGGTGGCCTCGGGGAGCGGGACGACCGAATCGATCACCCGCGTCACCTCGACTCCCTCCCAGGTCGTGTCGAGCTTCGACCACTTGGTCACACAGTGGATGTCGAACTGCTTCGTGGACGCCGGCATGGCGAGGATCTCCTCATAACTCCATGTTCGGGCGTTCTCCACCAGACCCTCCACCCTGAAGTCCCATGTCGAGAGGTCGATGCGCGGAGTCGCTCCCGCGTGGAGCACCGGGAACCGGTCTGTCGCGTACTGACCGGGCGGGACCCTGGACGGATCGATGCCTTTGGCGATCAGCTCTGCTCGTTTCCTGCCGAAGAAGCTCATGACCGTCGTACCCTATCCGTCGATGGAGGCAAACACCCCCGCCCCGCTGCCGGAGAGAATGGGCAGACTGACCATGGTGTTCATGGCGGCGCTCGTCGTCACGCTCGGCGTCACCTACCTGTCCACTGCCGCAGTTCCGATCGAACGGGCGCCGGAGATCACCATTGCCGGGTTCGACGGGACCACCTGGTCTCTGCACGGACACCTCGATGGCGGGGGTGGGACCGTGGTCGTCAACTTCTGGGCGTCCTGGTGCACCCCGTGCCGCGTCGAGATCCCGGAGATCTCGGCGTTCGCACGCGCCCACCCCGAGGTGCTGGTGGTCGGCGTCGCAGTGAGCGACGACGAGGCACCGGCCCGCCGGTTGATGGAGGAGATGGACCCTGGCTACTACACGGGAATCGACCCGACCGGAACGCTGATGGCCGACTACCCGAGCTTCGGGCTGCCGGTCACGATCGTGATCGGAGCCGACGGCACGATCCTCGCCAGGCGGGAGGGTCTGGTGACGCTCCGAGTTCTCGAGGAGATGATCGGCGGGGCCTGAGCTAGGACAGATCCTGGAGCTCTTGCTCCTCGAGATACACCGCATACCCGAGGTTGGGGCCCTCGATGAGCTCGGCGAAGACCACCAGCCTCTCCCGCGCCGAATATGCCGGATTGCACGTGGTGAGCGTCAGCCAGGCACCGCGGCGAGGCTCGGTCACCCATACGTCGGTCGGCAGCACGATCAGGGTCTCTCGCACTGCGTAGGTGTGAGTCCCGATGGCGGTCTCCACCTCGATCAGGTCACCGGGCACGAGTTCGTCGAGACGGAAGAAGGGACGGCCATACGTGGTTCGGTGGCCGCTGATGACGGCGTTGCCCGGCTGCCCGGGCACCGGTGTCCATGGCATGTACCCGGGGCCGAGCTTGAGCGACTCGGGTGTGACTCCCGAGATCAGCACCTCATCGATGCTCAACTTGGGGATCCGGAACGTCCCGAGAGGCGCACCTTCCTCGGGAGGCTCCTCGGGGTGGTGGACGACCGGTTCGACCGCAGGTGCGCCGACGATGGTGGTGGGAACCTCGACGGTCGTGGGCACCGGGAGCTCGGCGCGGCGCTCGGCCAGCGAGTCCACCAGTACGGCTTCGGCGCGCTGCTGCGAACGCGCGTTCACGAGATCGGTCAGGAACAGCTGGTATCCGGCAAAGCCGAGCACGAACATCCCCGACCAGATCATCGTCCAACCGGTGATCCGAATCGCCCGCCTCATCACCGCCTCAGGCTATCGGAGACCCGCTCCTCCGCAATCTCTCACCGACCCGACCAGCGCGGCTCCCTCTTCTCGACGAAGGCGACCACACCCTCCCTCGAGTCCTCGGTGAGAGAGATGGCCGTCAATCCGCCCTGCAGTCGATCCAGCGCAGCGTCGAAGCCGGGATCGCTCACCGAGTAGAAGGAGCGCTTGCCTATGGACAGAGCCACCGGGCTCTTGGAGGCGAGAAGATCGACGATCTCATCGACGGTCGAGTCGAGGAGGTGGCGCGGCACGACACGGGAGATGGCTCCCAATTCGAGGGCCTCCTGAGGAGAGATGATCCGCCCCGTCATCATCAGTTCGAGCGCCGCTTTGCGGGGCATCGCCGAGGCGAGGATCGCCGAGATCATCATCGGCCAGAGGCCGACGTTTATCTCGGGGGCGCCGAGTTTGGCGTCCTCGACGCAGACACCGATGTCGCAGGCGACCGCCAGGCCGAACCCTCCTGCCAGGGCATGTCCGTTGATCCTGCCGATCGTGGGTTTGCCGCCTCGCCGCATGGCCCGGAACAGATCGGCCAGCACCCCCCGGTGGCGGTGCAGACCCACCGGGTCGTCGACGAAGCCCGAGGAGAGGTCACCGCCCGCCGAGAAGGCCTTGTCCCCGGCCCCCGTGACCACGAGCACCCGCACGGAGTCGTCCGCCATCGCCCTCTCGGTGCCCTCGGCGAGGCGCGACATCGTCTCCACCGACATGGGATTGCGTCGTTCCGGCTCGTCGATCGTGAGGGTCGCCCGCACCCCGTTCACCTCGTAGCGGACCATCGCCATACCTCGATTCATCTGTGATACTTGACCCCATGCTATGGCTTGCGCTCGTCCTCTTCTCCGCGCTCGCCATCGCCCTGCTCAGGGGTGGCCGCTTCGGCAACCTGGCGGACATCCGTCTCCGCCTCTGGTGGTTGCTGCCACTCGGGTTCGCCATGCAGGCCATCGCCGAATACCTCCTCCCGGCGGAGTGGTCGCGAACCATCGGAGTGGCGCTGGTACTGGCATCGTTCCTGCCGCTGATAATCCTGGTGATCGCCAACCGGGAGCGAACCGGCATGTGGCTGGCCGGTCTTGGGGTGCTGATGAACTTCTCGGTCATCCTCATCAACGGTGGCATGCCTGTGCTTGGTGAGGCGGTCGAGGTGGCAGCCGGGTTCCGGCCGGGCGCCGCGCTCCCCGACAGCATCAGGCACATACCCATGACAGCCTCCACCCGGCTCACGTTCCTTGCGGACGTCATCCCGATCCCCTTCTTCGGAAGAGGATCGGTCATCTCGCTCGGCGACGTTTTCCTGGCGGTGGGTCTGGGACAGTTCCTCGAGACCGAGTTGCGGAGACCGGTCCGCTGGTTCCGGCGCGGGACCAGGGTCGAGGGAGGATCAGCGACGCGGTAGCGAACCGCGCCTGTCGATGACGGTGCGGAGTGCAGCGGTCACTGCCGGATCGAACTCGTAGGCGGATCCTCTGTGGAGGATCTCCATCGCCTCGAGCGACGATCCCGTGTCCGCCAACGCGTCGTCGAAAGCACTCACCGCCCTGACTATGCGGGATGCCAGCGGCAGCGCATCGTCGCGCAGCTGTCCCGGGCTCCTGAACGGCTCGTGGTTGCGGCGGACGATCTCGGCAACCGGCTCGAGATACCGCGCTTCCTTGATGATCTCCGATCCCCATGCACCTATGTCGGAGTCGGTGTAACCCCGCTGAAGAACGGCCGGTTCGTTCAAAGAGATCCTGCCGATGTCGTGCATGAGCGCCGCATACTCCACGCGTTCCAGATCTCTCGAGTTCATGCCGAACTCGGCGCCGACCGCCACCGCCAGATCGGCGCACCGCTCGGCATGTCCCTTTCTGCTGTGTCCGGCCGCCTCCGGTATCTGGCCAAGCGCCTTGATCATCTGTGAGTAGGTCAGCTTGGCGTCCCGGAACCTCGCGAAGGCCCCATGTGCAAACGCGTATGGCAACATCGAAACCGCAAGGGCCCACCAGCCCACCTTCCAATATGCGAGACCGAACATGGCCCCGGAGGCAGTGAGGCTTGCGTAGACACTCAAGTCCGCCAGGTCCACCATGAGAGTGAGAGGGTCGCCGGCGATCCGCGTCCGTCGGGCGAGGTAGCCGAGGCCCAGCTCCACGGCGAATGCCACCAGGGCGGCACCGAGGAACACGAAGATCTCCTTCCAGGCCTCCATCACCTCGGGATACGCGAGCAGATCCATGAACCTCGAGACCAGCAGGTAGCACGCGAACCCGGCCGACCGTCGGACCGATGCGCCGAGCACATACCCCTGGTCATGGCCGCGCGACGACCTCAGGACCCACAGGGCTGTCAACCCGGCCAGCACCGCCGCCAATTGGGCCGGGAAGTCGAACAGCCTCCCCGACGCGTCTCGCGCCAGGGGGAGGGCGGCGACCACTGCATAGGCCGCGCTGAGATCGCCACCTATTGGCAGCTTGACCATGCCGGCAACTGCGATCGCCAGCCCTGCACCGGCGATCCACGCCACATCCGACTGGCTTGCCTCGGCGAAGACGTACGCCCCGACGCCTGCCGCGACCGGGAACGCAGCCGAGGCGAGCGTCATCAACACGCTCGTGAGTCGGAGGGTGAGCGCCCTAACCACGGGCCACCGCCTCGGCGTCCTGGAGCTCCTCTCGAACCAGATCAGGTGCGCCGTATCGCTCACCACGCATCTCGAGCCCGACTTCGAGGGCGTCGATGATGTCCCCGTTCATCAGCGGCGAGTCGTCCTTTCGCATGATCGCCAGCGCGTCCCGGTGACTGAAAGCCATGCGGAAGCTGCGCGAACTGGTGAGAGCCTCGAATGCATCGGCGACCGCGAGAACCATCTGCTCGAGGGTGGGCTTCGAGGAGTGCGTATGACCGTGCTGGCCAAAGTCCTCGTCGGGCAGTCGCGGGTGGCAGCCGGAAGTCACCTCGACCATGGGCCGCAGGAAATCGACCTCGCTGAGCAGGTCGTCCACCTTGTGGCTGCTGAACCTGAACAGCCGGTACTCCTCATCGGAGAGCCGCCCGTCCTTGCGCATTATCTCGCCTGGCACGGCCAGCTTGCCGACGTCGTGGATCAGCGCGGCCCAGCGCATCCTCTCGAGCTGGGTACCGGAGAAGCCGAGCTGTTCACCGATCACCTGGCAGAACACGGCGACCCGCTCGGTGTGGCCCCTGGTGTAGAGATCTCGGGCCTCCAGCGTCTTCACCACGCCCTTGAGGGTGGACTCGTGAGCTTCCCGGAGTTGCGAGTAGCTGGCGAAGGCCAGATGACCGATCACGAAGACCGCGAGCACCAGTGGGAGAACGGCGTTGTCGGTGAGGAAGAGGACCCCGCCCAACAACCCGCCGACCAGGCCCATCAAGAGCTGGGAACCGAAGAGGAGGCTCATCCCCGACCAGGGAAGGAGATTCCTCTTTCCATAGACGAACCGCACCGCGGCGCGGACCAGGCCGATGTTCACCACCGTGTAGACGAAGGCCGCCAGCGCACCCACCGCGGCCAGTTGGAGGAACCCGCCCCGACCGACCAGACGCTCGGGATCGACGGTCCGAAGCGTCAGCTCGAGCACGGCTCCGGCGGCGAAGCCCGATACGACCATCTGCCCGAAGTTCGCCGCAGGTTGAAACACCCTTCGGCGCTTGAAGTCGGCGGGTACGAACGGTCCGGTGGCCGCCATGAGTGCCATACCGAGCAGAGCCGAGCCCTCGATCGCGAAGACGACGCCCGCCGTGAACAAGACCATCACCCCCGAACTCATGGTCCAGCGGTCGTTGACCTCGACGGATCGGAGTTCCAGACCTGCAAAGGCGACGGCGAAGAGCAGCCACGGTGTGAGTTTGGGCATCTCCGAGATCGCGAAGGCGACTCCCAGCAGCGACCCGCCGGCGAGTGCGTAGATGAAACCCAGGTAGAAGCGTCTGTTCGGCACGATGGATAATCCTGAGGTAGTTATCGGGGTGCCCGGCCAGACGCTTAACCGATCTTCGAGTTAGCCGATGCCGTCACGACTACCGCCGCGAGGCTTCCGATGCTTGCCAGGATACGAACCAACTTGGCCCTCATCCATACCACCTCGTGGTCCAGAGACTCGCCGACGCTCCAGGGCGCGGCGGTCTGAATCCGCTCCGCTTGGTGTAGGTCTACGACCGGCCGTCACGTCTGCCGGGCTATCCCCCGTCTTCCCGACCATTGGCCGGGAAACCTCACATGTCAAGTGAGGCCCCCTCCGACTCCGCCCGCCTCGACCGGTTATCCGGTGCCTGCGAGCCCTGCGCCGGGCTCGCTGAACCAACCAATCTATACCCGCTGCCCGCAACGATCAAACAAACTTGGCGAGGCCCTCGCTACCCTCCTTCACGTGGATCAGCACGGCCTCGAGAGAACCATTCGGCGCATTCCAGGGGTCGAAGCCGCCCGGGTGGTCATGAACGGCCAAGGACCCGTCGAAATCCACGTCCTCGCAAGCCCGGGCAAGCCCGCCAAGCAGATCGTGAGGGACGTGCAGTCGGTGGCCTTGGCGGGCTTCGGCATGCAGTTGGACAGGCGCATCGTCTCGGTGGTTCAGATCGCCGACGGGGAGCTGAGCGCAGGCGACAGACCGGTTGTCGAGGACATCACCGAACACATCGATGGCTCCCACATGACGATCACCGTCAAGCTGACATGGCACGGTGCGGTCCTGGTGGGCGCTGCCAACGGACCGGCTTCCTCGACGACGCGTCTGAGGCTGGTTGCCGAGGCGACGCTCTCGGCCCTCGAACAGGCCCTCGACAAGGAGGCGTCGTTTGCGGTGGCAGCCGTCGGCACCCCGATGGTGGGGTCGGAGTCGGTGGCCGTCGCACGTGTGCTCATCGTCTCCAACGGCAGGGAACGCCACCTCGTCGGCTCGGCGCTGGTCTTCGCAGACCCATCCCAGGCGATGGCCCGGGCAGTCCTGGATGCCCTCAACCGTCAGGTGCCGGGACTCCGCCGTTCCTGATGCCGGGCTACGCGGTGTCTACACCGCACCACCTGGCCACCAAGGCTGCATCCGACACCCTCGCCTCCGGCGGCAACGCCGCCGACGCCACCATCGCCGCCAACGCCGTTCTGGGGGTGGTCGCACCGGAGACCTGCGGTATCGGCGGCGACATGTTCGCACTGCTGTGGCGGGAGGGCATGAACCGTCCCGAGGTCGTCAACTCCTCCGGGCGGGCCGGATCGGGCGCAGACGCCGGCGCCCTGAGAGCCGCCGGACACACGCAGATGCCTCACATGGGCCGCCACACCGTCACCGTTCCGGGATGCGTCCGCGGCTGGCACGAGCTGGCCGACCGGCATGGGAGCAGGCCGCTCGGAGAAGTCCTGGCTCGCGCCGTCGAGCTCGCCCGAGGAGGTTTCGAGGCCTCCCCGGAACTGGCTGCTGCTCTGGCCGCCAGATTCGAGACGCTGGCGCCGCAGGCGGCCTCCGCGGGCCTCTATCCGGGGGGAAGGCCACCCGTGGCGGGAGCGAGGCTCCTGCGTCCGGGACTTGCCGACACACTCCAGGGGATTGCTGAGGGCGGCGCCGACGCCTTCTACCTGGGCGCTGCCGGATCCGGAATCGTCGAAGCGACGGAGGGAACCATCACCACCGACGACTTGGCCGGTTTCCGGGCCGAGTGGGTGGAACCCCTGCGGGTGGGGGTCTTCGGACTCGACGGATGGACGGTGCCGCCCAACTCGCAGGGCTATCTGACTCTCGCGACACTGGCGGTCTTCGAGAGCACCGGGGTCGACCCCGCCGATCCAGCCTGGCACCACCTCCTGATCGAGTCCTACCGGGCGGTTGCCGCGAGTCGCGACAGCATCCTCTCGGACCCCGACTTCCTGGCTGCCGAGTTCGCCTCGATGACCCACCCCGACCACCTCAGGTCCCTGGGGGCAGCCATCGACTGGAGGGAGGCGGGCGTCCACGCCGTTCCCACCCCGGCACCCGGTGGAACCGCCTACCTCTGCGCCGTGGACGGCCAGGGCATGGCGGTTTCGTTCATCCAGTCGAATTTCTCCGGCATCGGCTCCGGCCTCGGCGCCGGCGCTTCGGGTTTCTTCCTCCACAATCGCGGCGCAGGCTTCAATCTCACCGAGGGACACCCCAACGAGTTCGCACCCGGGAAGCGCCCCCTCCACACTCTCTCACCAACGCTCTGGACCTCCGAACACGGTCTCGCTGCCCTGCTGGGGACCAGGGGCGGCCATCAGCAACCTCAGATCCTCGCCCAGGTCGCGGCGGCGACCCTGGGCGCCGGCGCCGAGATCCAGGCAGCCCAGGAGTCGGCGCGGTGGACGATCGACGAATTCGGCCCGGGCTCGGCCTCACACCTCCTCGTCGAGAGCCGGA
>JBFGRR010000019.1:0-13706 GCA_041567215.1 Acidimicrobiia bacterium
CAGCCTGTGGGCGCCCACCCAATTGGCGAGGCGGTCATCGAGAGGCTTGACCCAACGGGCATTCACGACGGAACACGAGATGCCGTGCTGTTCGAGTGTGGCCGCCGCCTTGTGCGCGGTCTCGACGAGTCGCCCAGCAGCGAGGAAGAGCACATCTTCTCCGGAGGCGATCTCTTCCCAGATCCCGATGGGAACGGGATCGACGGGCAAGACCGGCAATCCGGCCGCAGAGGCCTTCGGATAGCGGATGGCGACCGGACCGTCGTGGTGGAGGGCGGTCTCCAGCATCCCGCAAAGCTCCTCGGCATCGGCGGGTGCACCGATGACCATGTTGGGGATCATCCGGAGATAGCCGAGATCGAGCGCCCCGTGGTGCGATGGACCGTCGGGCCCGGTGACCCCGGCCCGATCGAGGAGGAACACGACGGGCAGATCATGCAGCGCGACGTCCATGGCGACCTGGTCGAAGGCCCTTTGGAGGAAGCTGGAGTAGATGGCGACCACCGGCCGCTTGCCGGCCATCGCCAGCCCTGCCGCCAGGGTCACCGCGTGCTGCTCGGCGATGCCGGTGTCGATGACCCTTTCCGGGAATTCCTCGGCCATGTCGGCGAGACCGGTCGAGGAGATCATCGCCGCCGAGATACCGATGAGATCGGGCATACGGCGGGCTGCATCGAGGAGGGCCTTGCCGACGACGTCGGTGTACTTCATCTCCGAGCTGAGCGGGCGCCCGGTACTCACATCGAACCTGCCCACACCGTGGAGCTTCTCCACGTCGTCGTCGATGGCGGGCTGGTAGCCGCTCCCCTTCTCGGTCACGACGTGGACTACCACGGGCTCGTCGTACTCCTTGGCCCGCTGGAAGGTGTCCTCCAGCAAGGGGATGTCGTGCCCGTCGATCCTCCCCGAGTACTTCAGCCCGAGGATGTCGAAGACCGTGGAGGGCTCCACCACCTGCTTGACCGCCTCCTTGAAGCGCATCGCCAATTCGTCGGCCACGTCGCCGACGATGGGAAGGCCCCTGAGGATCCGCCCGGTGGTCCGCTTGGCCCACTCGTAGCGGCGATCGAAGCGGTAGTGGGCGAGGTTGGCCAGCGACGCCAGGCCACCCACGGTGGGGGCATAGGAGCGCCCGTTGTCGTTGACGACGATGATCAGGCGGCGGGGACTGGCCACGGCGATGTGGGACAACGCCTCGTATGCCATCCCGCCGGTGAGGGCGCCATCTCCGATGACGGCGATCGTCCAGTAGTCGGGATCGGTGAGGGCGTGACCGAGGGCGTAGCTGAGAGAGGTCGAAGCATGGCTGTTCTCCACGAAGTCGTGGGGGCTCTCGGCACGGGACGGATAGCCGCTGAGGCCGCCATAGCCGCGCAGATCGCCGAAGTTGCGACGGCCGGTCACCAGTTTGTGAACGTAGGCCTGGTGGCCGACGTCCCAGATCAGCCGGTCTTTGGGGCTCTCGAATACGCGGTGGAGCGCCAGGGTTAGCTCGACGATGCCGAGGTTCGGCGACAGGTGGCCACCGGTCTTGGATATTGCTTCGAGCAGGAACGCCCTGATCTCGGCCGAGAGTTCACCCAGCTCTTCGTAGGTGAGGCTGCGCAGATCGGACGGCTGCTCGATGGTTTCGAGAAGCGACATTTCCGGGCGAAATGCTAGCCGCGGTCGGATTCGACCGGGATTCCCGCCCTCCCCGCAGACGACGCCAGTGGCAGTCGAACCGTGGACGAGCCCCCGGGATCGACCTCGGCGAGCGCGAGCACGACGAGCCCGGGTGTCAGGCCCTGTCCGCCTTCGACTCGTCCCAGTAGTCGAGACGGTCCACCGGCATCACCAACGATGACAGCACATTCATCAAATGGGAGACGATCCTCTTCTGATACCTGTAGATGAGAGCGAGCGGCACTCCCTCCCGGCTCGGCCGCTCGCTGGTGGCGAGCGCATCGATTGCGGCGTCGAGTTCATCGGTCCAGGCATCGGCCTGCGGGAGAATCTCCGAGGCCGCATCGACGTCCCGCTCCTTGAAGATCTCCGCGGTCGAGTCGATCAGCTGCCGGGCTCGAATCAGCTGCGCTTCCAGTACGGCGGCTTCGGGGAGAGTGGCCACAGCCACCCCGGTCGCGGCAACATCCCAGATGTTCTTGGTGTAGTCGCCGATTCGCTCGATGTCCTTGATGATCGACATGTACACGAGCAACAGCGGGACGTCCGCAGCGGCGCCTCTCACACCCGCATGCACGATCAGCTCACGGCGAATCGCCCGCTCGTTGCGGTTGACACTGCGATCACGCTTCTTGAGCGCCTTCTCGATCTCGGCAGGCTCGACCCTTCCGAACAGGGCATCCATCGCCATGTCCATCGTCTCGCCAGTTGCTGCCAGCATGTCCTGGAGCTGCCCCTCGATCAGCTCGATCTGGCTCTCGCCCTTCCCTTTGAACAGATCAAAAACCATGTCTCACCTCACCTCAATACAAGTATGCCGACGAACGGAACCACAACAAACACACCAAAGACGTAGGCGACCACGAGCGACTTGCGTTTGACCGCGAGGTCGGCGAGGCCACGTGCAAGCCGCACCGGGAGGTATCTCAACGCGGGAATCGGGTAGAACACCAGGATCCCGGCGATGTTGAACAGTGTGTGTGTCAGGGCAATCGTCAGCGCCTCGGGCCGCTCGGCTGCCAGAGACGCCAGGAGGGCCGTGACCGTGGTTCCGATGTTCGCGCCGAGCGTGACGGGATAGGCGTTGCGGAGCGTCAGCACACCTGCCGCCACCATCGGGATGAGCACCGAGGTCGTGATACTGGAACTCTGCACCGCGATCGTGATCACGACGCCGACGAGCATGGCGCTGATTCCGCCGCCCTTCGACAGGATCGTGTTCATGGAAGCCTCGATGCGGCCTTCCATCACCAGCTTCATGTTGCGGGTTATCAGTGCGAGGGCCAGGAAGATGAGTGCCAGGCCAAACACCAGCATGAGGGCCCCCAGCAGGCCCCCCTCGGCCCCTGCCGACTCGAACCAGCCCTCGATCAAGGAGACGGGAGCCTTGATGGCGTCCTTCAGGGGGCTGCCTTCCGGGGCCGCTCCCGCCAGGCTCTCCTGACCGGCCAGCAAGCGGGTCAACGAAGCGGCCGACTTGGACAGGAACCCGGTCAGCAGTTCGAGCGGCAGCATGACCGCGACGGCGACGACATTGAAGAAGTCGTGCATCGTCGCGCCGGCGAAAGCCCTCCGGAACTCTTCACCCCGGCGCACGTGCCCGAGACTGGCCAGTGTGTTGGTGACCGTGGTGCCGATGTTGGCACCCATGATCATCGGAACCGCCGCACCTACCGACAACGCGCCAGATCCGACCAAGCCCACGATCGTCGAGGTCGACACCGACGACGACTGGACCAGGACCGTCGCAAGGATCCCGGCAAAGAGCCCGGCCAAGGGATTGGAGACCGATTCGAACAACCGGTCCGCGAAGTCCTCGCCAAACGCCTTGATCCCGGTCTCGAGGAACTTGACCCCGACCAGGAACCCATACAAGAGGACGAACACCAAGAGAACACGAACCCAGCGGGGCAACACCCTCGGACTCGTCACATCCAGATTCGCCACGACCCCTCCTCTCTCCTACCTCACGAGCCGCGGGCACCCGCTCTCGCCTCGGCGAGTGCGCGCAATGTCAGATGTGAATTGACCCCGATGGTCGTCGGTACCTTCGAATACGATCCATCCGGCCCGAGCTGCCAGGCCAGGCTGTCGTCGGCCAGCAGCACCTCGAGGACCTCATCCAGACGGAACTGGAGATCGGGGTCCTCGACCGGGGCGAGCGCCTCGACCCGGCGATCGAGGTTCCTGGGCATCAGATCCGCCGAGCCCAGGAAGTACTGGCGTTCCGAACCCCGGCGCCCGAACCGGTAGACGCGTGAGTGCTCGAGGTACCTCCCCACCACCGACCGGACGGTGATGTTCTCGCTCATCCCTTCCACACCGGGGATGAGACAGCAGATGCCTCTCACGATCAGATCGATGCGGCAGCCGGCTTCGGAGGCCTCGTAGAGCGCCTCGATCATCCCCTGATCGACCAGCGAGTTCATCTTCATCGTGATATGGCCATCCGGCAGCGCCGCCTCCGCCCGGATCATCTCGAGCATCCTGCGGCGTGCCGACCCCGGCGAGACCAGGAGCTTGCGGTAAGAGCGCTGGCGGCTGTATCCGGTCAGGTAGTTGAACAACTCGCTCAGGTCGGCGCCGATGTCAGGATCGCACGTGAGTAGCCCGAAGTCCTCGTAGACGCGAGCAGTGGCGTCGTTGTAGTTGCCGGTGCCGACGTGCGCATAGCGGCGGATCACCTCGCCCTCGTCGCGGACCACCAGGGTGATCTTCGTATGCGTCTTGAGGCCGAGAACTCCGTAGACGACGTGTACGCCTGCATCCTCCAGCCGCTGTGCCCACTCGATGTTGCGCTCCTCGTCGAAGCGGGCCTTCAGCTCGACCAGGGCCACGACCTGCTTCCCCTGGCTGGCGGCCTCCATGAGCGCGCGCATGATGGGGCTGTTGCGCGACGTCCGGTAGAGGGTCTGCTTGATGGCGAGCACCCGGCGATCCCTGGCCGCCTGGGCGATGAAGGTCTCCACGGAGGAAGTGAACGAGTCGTAGGGATGCTGGACGAGCAGGTCGCCTTCGCCGATCACCTTGAATATGTCCACCGGCTCGCCTGCAACGGCGAGGCGCGGCTGGGTCACCCACGACCATGGCTCCCAGAGGAGGTCGGCACGGTCGAGATCCGGGAGCACGCTGAGGCTGGCGAAGTCGAGAGGACCGTCCATCACGTAGACGTCCTGTTCGGTCAGATCCATCTCCCGCATCAGCAACTCGAGCAGGTCGGGCGCCATGGTCGGCTGGATCTCCAGCCGGATCGCCCGCCCGAAGCGGCGCCGTGTCAGCTCCGATTCGATCGTCCGGAGCAGATCTGCACCCTTGTCTTCCTCGACCTCCATGTCGGCGTTACGAGTGACCCTGAAGGCGTGGTGCTCCACGATCTCCATCCCCGGGAACAGTTCGGCGAGGTGGAAGGCGATCACCTGCTCGAGGGGGACGAAACGCTCCCCGTCGGGGAGGACGACGAAGCGGGGGAGGATCGGAGGCACCTTCACGCGGGCGAAGCGGGTCACCATGGTGTCCGGATGGCGCACGATCACGGCCAGGTTCAGCGAGAGGTTCGAGATGTACGGGAACGGATGGGCGGGATCGACGGCGAGCGGTGTGACCACCGGGAACACCCGCTCCATGAACTGCTCGTCGAGGTAGGCGCGATCGGCGTCTCCAAGCGTCTCGTAATCGGAGAAGTGGATCCCTCCCTTGTCGAGCAGCGGCGCCAGCTCAAGCGAGAAGAGCTCGGATGCGCGCTCGACCTGGCTCTCCACCACCACACGGATGCCCTCGAGCTGCTCGGCGGGCGTCATTGCGTCGGGAGACGCGCTCCGGACCCCCTGGGCCACCTGCTCCTTGAGCCCGGCGACGCGGACCATGTAGAACTCGTCGAGGTTGTTGGCCCAGATCGACAGGAAGCGCACCCGCTCGAGCACGGGGATCGATGGGTCCTCTCCCAATGCCAGCACCCGGCTGTTGAAGTCGAGCCAGGAGAGCTCCCGATTCAGGAACCTGTCGCGCGCCATCTTCAGAGAGTAGGGAGGACCAGAGGTTCGGATACAGGGTCGATGGTCCCTACCGAGCCTTCAACCCGCCCAGGAGAAACGTGGCCATCTCCTCGGACACCTCGGCAAAGCGCGCCTTGGGGTCCTTCGCGGAGATCACCACTCGGGCCGCGGACATGATCACGTCGTGGATCAGCCTCCCGGCGATGTCGGGCGCCATCGGTCTGAACAGTCCTGCCTCCACTCCGTCCCGGAAGGCGACCACCATCTCGGCAGACAGGCTCTCGTGTGAAGTCCGAACCCGCAGCTGGGCCTCACCGGACAGACGCGGCAGCTCCCGATGGAGGATCAGGCCGAGGACGCGGTCTTCGACGACGAAGTGAACGGTGGCCTTGGCGAGACGTGCGACCCGCTCATCCGGACCGAGGCCTGCGGGCATCGAGCCGAGTATCTCGTCTTCCACCTCGGGGAGGCGCTCCTCGACCAGGGAGGCGATCAGATCGTCGCGGTCGCGGAAGTACTCGTACAGGGTGGTCCGGCCGATCCCCACCTGATGGGCGACTTCGGCGAGGCTTATGTCCGCCGAGCCCATCTCTTCGAGCAGCTCATAGGCCGCGGTGAGGATGTCTGAACGAGTGAGCTCTTTGTGAGCCTCGATGTTCTCGGCCCGGATTCTCGGCATGGCGCAAGGCTACCGCCGTCAGCCACTTCAGCGAGACTCGGACACCGACCACTCGACGCCGGCGGCCGTGTCACGCACCTCGATGCCCAGGGCGAGCAGACCGGCCCGGATCTCGTCGGACTCTTCGTACCGGCCGTCTTCCCGGGCGGCGGTACGGGCGCGAAGCGCCATCTCGACGAGGGGAGCGATCTGGTCGAGCGGATCGGCGATGCCGTCTCGAAGACCGTCGACGAGGCGCACGAGTCCGGCCCGCAGAGCCGGACGCCTCCCCGGATCGCCAGCCGCCTCCTCCTCGAGCGCCAGCAGTGCATCCAGGGCGCGATCCACCTCCCGGGCCGCCAGAGCCTCCTCCAGATCTCCGGCGGGCGCCGGTCCGTCGATCAGGTCCGGGGCCGGTACCGGAGACCCGGCCACATCGAGGATCTCCTCGAACCCAACACTCTGGCCGCTGCCAACGATTCGCATCGACTCGCCGAGGATGGTCGCGGAGCCGACACCCGACACGGACAGCGTTCGCGCCGCGCCGTCGATGGTTACCGCCGTGTGCTCATCGATGCCCAAGACCCCGTGGTCCAACTGTCTCCGCAACTCCTCGAATCGGCGTTTGCCGATGTAACAGCGGCTGGTGTCATGGCCGCCTCCCTCGGCATTGTTCCAGTGCGAAACCACCGTCAGTGGAAGCCCGACGGCGGCAAGGAGTCCGAGGCCGCCGAGCCAGTGAGGTTCGCTGCCGACCTTGTAGATCTCATACACGGGGAGGGTCTTCTTCCCGGAGGCGAGCGCCGCGGCAGAGGCGAGACAGACCGTGCCCCCGGCGGCGACCACTCCGGACAGCGCAGCGGCGATGGGGATGCCGTCCCAGACGCTCAGCGCGTAGCTGGGAGAACCCGGGCCGGCGAAGACGTAACGACCCGCACGGATCGTGGCCAAAAACCTCTCGGACTCGACGCCGGGAGATCCCGGTCGTCGCAGCGATGCCACCTGGACGCGGGCGACCAGCGAGGTCTCGAAGAAGCCCGCCAGCTTGGCGGTCATCTGGTCGACGTTCTCCTGGAACCCGTAAGTCGAGTCGATCACCACCGCCCGATCGGTGGAGGCGGCCTTCATGCCGGCTCGGTGAACCGCCACCATGTTGGGGGCCGTCTCCCCCGACCCGATGAGGACGATCCGACCGCTCACGCCATCTCCGCGATCAGCCTGGCCACCACCCCCGGGTACTGGGCGTGAACATCGTGGTCGGCATCGACCACCTCGATCCGGATCCGATCACCAAGACCGTGGACGTCTGCCATCCGCCCGACAGAGTGGGCGGTGAGCAGCAACAGGACCGGCGCCGACACCGCCTCGAGAGCCTTGCGCGGGTCATGGGCCAACAGTCCTTCCAGGATGGCCCGATGGCGCTCCCTCGAGAGCCGGGACCTCACCGATCCATCCTCCGCCGTCTCGAAGTTGGCGAGAGCACCGGCGACTGCCGTCTCCGGCCATCCGAGGAGGCGGTTGCGGATCATCGGCTCCAACGTCTCGAGGGTGAGTCCGTCGAATCGCGGTGGTGCCAGGGCATCCCAGACCTGATCCATGTCGGCGAAATCCTCCGCCAGGCTGATCAGGCCGCCGTCCACTCCCACCAGCGCCCGGACCAGCCCCGGATGGCGAGCGGCGCACTCGATCACCACATTCCCACCCCAGGACTGGCCGACGAGAACCACAGGGGTACCGGACATGTCGAGCACGACATCGGCAACCTCATCTGCCACGGTGGCCATGTCGTAGCCGGCGTCGGGGCGCCCGGATTCTCCATGGCCCCGCAGGTCAACGGCGACACTGGAAAGGCCGGAGGCTGCGAGGTCGGCGGCCACCCCGTCCCAGAGGCGTGCGTTCGAGGCCAGCCCGTGCACCAACACCACCTCGGCGGGACCGGGCCCGTGCTCTATCACGTTCAACTCGACGCCATGGCGGGTGAGCATCACCGAATGGCCCCCGGGCTCGGACTCGAAGTCGGCACCCGATGGTGGCTCGGCGATGAACTTCTCGCGCCTGTGATCACGATGTGCGACCCTACCGGGACACAGAAAACAGCGGAGGTGCACTGTGCGAAGCGTGGGACTGGCCGGCGTGGTGGTCATGGTCGGCGCCCTCATCTACGGGTTTTCGGTCGGCGACTTCGGCGCGGAGGGCTCGGCGATCCTCGACCTCGCCTGGGGGCGTGTGACCCTCATCGACCTCTACACGGGTCTGGGGCTGATCGGGGCGTGGATCGTCTGGCGTGAACGATCGCTGACACGCTCTCTGCCCTGGCTGGTGGCGATGGTGTTCTTGGGAAGCCTGGCAGCGGCGGCATACGTGGTCAGCGCCGGGACCATCGGGAGGCGGGTGGGTCAGCCGGGCACCCGGTAGAGCATCGCCCCCCAATGGGCGCCCGCCCCGAAGGCCGCGAAACAGACCAGCATCCCCGGTGAGACGCGTCCTGAGACCCGGAGCTCGTGGAACAGGATCGGGAGGGTTCCTGCGGTCGTGTTGGCCCACCGGTCGATGTTCGACGGGACGACGTCCGCGCCCACACCCAGGCTTCTCCGCACTCCGTCGACGATCCGCTCGTTCGCCTGATGCGCCACCACCAGGTCGAGGTCGGACAGGTCCAGACCGCCTGCTTCGAGTACCTCGAGGATCAACTCCGGGAGAAGGCGCACAGCAGCCCGGTACAGCCCGCGCCCGTCCATCACCGGGAGATGCTCGTCGGCGGCCACCTGGTCCGGTGTGGCATACGGGCGATGGACCGAGCCGATCCCGGGTACCCAGATGAGTTCGAAGTGCGACCCGTCGGTGTGGAGACGGGACGCCAGGAAGCCGCCGGGGCCGTCCCCTCTGCGCACCACCATCGCACCGGCGCCGTCTCCGAAGAGCACCGACCAGGCGCGGTGTTCGGTGTTGCGCGCGTACTCCGCGGCGGTGGGTTCACGATCGGTCCGCCCCAGCACTATGTCCCAGGTGTCCCCCCACGGGAGGTAACCGGCGTGAACCTCCGCACCCACGACCAGCACGGACTCCGCACGATCCGCCGAGATCAACGCATCGGCGAGATCCAGCCCGTAGAGGAATCCGCTGCACTGCTGCCTGAGGTCGTACGCCGGCAGAGGACCGAGGCCGAGACCTGCCTGAACCAGTCCGGCGATGCCGGGGTTCTGGCGATCGGGGGTCATGGTCGCCGTGACGATGGCGTCGACCGACTCGACGCCGGCGTCGGCCATGGCCATCCGGCCCGCCTCGATGCCCAGGTCGGATGATCCGACACCCGGATCGACGAACCGCCTCTCCACCACGCCTGACCGGGTTCGTATCCACTCGTCGGATGTGTCCATGATCCGGGACAGATCGAAGTTCGACACCACGTTGGGCGGAACACCTACGCCGGTGCCCGCGATGAAGCTCGCCATCCCGCCTCCTGATTGCACCCGGCACGCCTTACTCTGCGCCGATGGGTTTTCCGACTCTAAGCGAATTCGCAGGCGAACTTCGTGAGGTGATCGAAGGCAAGGCCGGTGTCGCCGACGGCGTGCTCCCACCTCTCGTGTTCGTCTCGGTCAACGCTTTCGCGGGCGTGCAACCGGCCGCCTACGCGGGCCTGGGAGTCGCCATGGCGATCGTGGCCTTCCGCCTGGCCCGCCGAAAGCCGCTCAGGTTCGCTCTTTCGGGCTTGGCTGGCACGGGCCTGGCGATCGCTCTGGCCTCGCGCACGGGGAGAGCCGAGAACTACTTCCTGCCGGGAATCATCTCCGGAGTCCTCACCACCGCCGTCATCGCGATCTCGCTGGCGAGGCGTCGGCCGGCCGCCGCCTATGCGAGTTGGGTCACCCGGGGATGGCCGATCGACTGGTACTGGCATCCGCAGGTGATGCCCGCATACCTGACGGCCACCTGGCTCTGGTTCTGGTTCTTCGGGGCCCGAACGGGACTACAGGCCTGGCTGTTCGCGACGGAGGCGACTACGACACTCGGTGTAGTCCGCGTCGTCACAGGATGGCCGGGCATCCTGGGCCTGTTGGCAGCGACCTATGTGGTGGGCCGTACCCGCCTGGAGCGCCTCGCCGGTCCTTCCGTGGTGGAGTTCGAGGAGGGCCACGAACCTCCGTGGACGGGCCAGGAGCGTGGTTTTTGATCGGGTGGGAGAACGGCGGGTCGGTGTGAAGAGACCGCTGTCGCGCAGGCTTCGGACCATTCCGGTCTTGATCCTGTTGACCCTCGCCGTATGGGCTCTCTTCGTCCCGCTGCTGATCGTCGCTGCCGTCGTCGACATCGTTCGCTGGAGCATCGGCCGGACCCACTGGATGTCGAGCAGGTTGGTGCTCTTTCTGCTCGCCTACGTGACCGCCGAGACAGCCGGGATCATCGCCCTGGCGACGGTCTGGGT
The DNA here is from genome assembly GCA_041567215.1 of Acidimicrobiia bacterium. Lineage (GTDB taxonomy): Bacteria > Actinomycetota > Acidimicrobiia > Spongiisociales > ZC4RG35 > JBFGRR01. The sequence continues at coordinate 10,742 of JBFGRR010000019.1, forward strand.
AGCCAGCGGATTCGGTTCACGCCGGGCACCACTGCAGAAGTGGACGTTCGGCATCCAGAAGCGCTGGGCCGGGGCGCTGATGTGGACCGCCCTCAGGGTCTTCGGGCTCCGGATCGAGGCGGAAGGAGCGGATGCCGTGAGCCGGCCACCATTCCTGCTCTTCGCCCGGCACACCTCCATCATCGACAATCTCCTCCACACCCACCTCGTGTCGAGACCGCACGGGATCCATCTCCGCTACGTCATGAAGGCCGAACTGCTGGTGGACCCGGCCATAGACGTGGCGGGCAACCGGCTGCCGAACGCCTTCGTGAGGAGAGGAGCCGACGACACCGACGCGGCCATCGACGCCATCAGGCAGCTGACGGCAGAGGCAGGGTCCGGTGAGGGCGTGCTGATCTATCCGGAGGGCACCCGGTTCTCCGAGGCCAAGCTCGTTCGGGCGCTGAAGGGCCTCGAGCGGCGCAATCCCGAGTTGCACGCGCGAGCGAAGGGATTCCGCCACGTCCTGCCTCCCAGACTCGGAGGCCCACTCGCCATGTTGGCCGCCTCCGACTCGGACGTGGTGTTCATGGGCCACCACGGGCTTGGAGGGTTCGCCCGGGTGGCCGACATCTGGTCCGGAGCCCTGGTGGGCCGGTTGATATCTGTTCGCTACTGGCGGGTTCCCCGGGGGGACATCCCCGACGCCCGGGCCGACAGGGTCGACTGGCTCTTCGACTGGTGGGGGCGCATCGACGAGTGGGTGGCGACGAAGGAGGGGACATGAGCACGGGCATCGTCTGGTTCCGTCGCGACCTCCGCCTCGACGCCAATCCCGCCTGGGCTGCGGCCACCGCCGGCCACGACCGGGTCCTGGCCGCCTTCGTGATCGACCCTGCCCTGTGGGACCGGTGCCACCCATCGAGGATCGCCCTCCTCGCCGCCCATCTGAGGGCGCTGGACAAACGGGTCGGAGCCCATGGCGGCGCCCTGTGGATCGGCCGCGGCGATCCGGTGGCGGAGATCGGACGCCTGGTCCGCTCCCACGGGGCCGAGACGGTGCACGCCAACCGAGACGTCTCTCCGTTTGCGGTGCAACGGGATGAGGTGGCCAGCCGGGATCTGCCGATGGCCTGGTGGGACGGGCAGTACGTCCATGCCCCGGGCAGGGTGCTCACGCAAGCGGGCGAGGCCTACACGGTCTTCACACCGTTCCACCGACGCTGGGCCGAGCTGGAGTGGGCCGAATGGCCGTCACCGGGAGACGCCGAGCTCTTGAGCGTCGCCGGCGCCGAAATACCACCCACACCCGATGCACCGTTCGAGGCCGGCGAGCAGGCAGCACTCGGTCGTCTCGAAGAGATGCTCGAGCGAGTCGAGGACTACCCGGAGCAGCGGAACCGACCCGACCTCGACACCACGTCGCGGCTATCGATCGACTTGAAGTGGGGAACCATCTCCGCACGCACCGTTGCCGAGACGGTGGGCGCCGAGACGAGTGCACGGGCAGCCTTCGTCAGGCAACTCGCGTGGCGTGACTTCTATGCGCAGGTGATGGCCGCCATGCCCCACACCGCCGCGCGGGCCATGAAGCCCAAGTACGACAGGGTGCCCTGGGTGGACGATCCCGAAGGGCTGGAGGCGTGGAAGTCCGGCCGCACCGGTTACCCGATCGTCGACGCCGGAATGCGACAACTGCTGGGCGAAGGGTGGATGCACAACCGGGTCCGCATGATCGCGGCCTCGTTCCTCGTCAAGGATCTGCTGATCGACTGGCGGATCGGTGAGCGACACTTCAGGCGGCACCTGCTCGATGCAGACGTTGCGCAGAACGTCGGGAATTGGCAGTGGGTCGCGGGCACGGGAGCCGATGCAGCCCCCTACTTCAGAATCTTCAATCCCACCACCCAGGGCCGCAAGTTCGACCCGGATGGTGAGTACATACGCCGGTGGGTTCCCGAGTTGCGTGGGCTCTCGAGCCGGTCCATCCACGAGCCGTCGTCCGAGGAACTGGCAGGCATCGACTATCCGCCCCCGATCGTCGACCACGCCGCTGCGAGGGAGAGGACGCTGGCCGCCTACGCTTCGATCAGCGACTGATCAGGTCGATCACCGCTCGCGGATCCCGGGCCCAGCCGTCAGCACCCATGTCCCTGGCCACCGACTCGTCGGGAACGCCTCGGCCACCGGCGACCACGAGAGTCCCCGGCGAGCAGCCCCTGACAGCCCTGATCATCTCGCCGGCGGCGCCCCGGCCGGCATCGGTGGCGATGCTGATACAGATCGCATCGGGAGCATCCATCCGCTCCAGGGTGGCCACCAGGGCGGAATCCGGTGTGTCGGGTCCAAGGTCGAGTACGTCGAAACCCTCGCCCCGGAGGATGTCGGCGAGCATCGCCAAACCGAATCCGTGCCGTTCTCCGGCCGGAGCCGCCGTCACGATGCTTCCCCGCGGCCTGCCGCGCCTCGTGAACCTCGGCCCGAGCCGACCGATGATCCTCGACGCCACCGAGGAGGCAATGTGCTCGTCCTCTATGTCGAGGCTGCCCTCTTCCCAGCCGGATCCCACCGACTCGAGGGCGGGAGCAAGAACGTCGACGTAGATCTCGGCCGGATCGGCCCCTGACGCCAGAGCCGCCTCGACCACCGACCAGGCACCCCCGACGTCGCCTGCGAGCATCCTCGCCTCGAGCCTCTCGGCCCAAGGTGCCCCACCCTCGGCACTGGACGAAGCCGGGGTGCGGAAATCTTCGACGTCTTCGGATCGAACCTGCCACACCCCCTTGACCTTGGCGGCGGGCAGGAGGCCCAGACGCACATAGCGGTATGCCGTCATGTAGTGCACGCCCAGTCGGGTTGCTGCCTCATTGAGGCTCAGAAACTCGGAAGACATGGGAACAATATATTGCCGCCAGATGTTTAGTGATAATATGCGATCTCTTCTCGACAGAACTCTCGACACATCGGTGGTCGGTGGCTTCTC
>JBFGRR010000020.1:0-13461 GCA_041567215.1 Acidimicrobiia bacterium
CGGCCCACCCCTGGTCTCGATGACCATCAGCTGTCCCGCCGGCGGATAGCCCAGCTGAGCCCGAGTCGCCAGCTCCGGATCGAGAAACAGCCGAGGGTCCCCGGACCGGAGAGCCGCCACGACCGGGTGATCCGGCAGACCGGTCTGGACGATGAGGCGGCCGCGCCGGCTCACTGACCCAGCCAGACGGGCAGCTAATCGAAGTGCCTCTTCCGCAGCGCGGTAGTTGGTGCCGAGTACCAACCCGTCGAGATCGACCATCACGGCCAGTCGGCGCGGAGCGAGCGCGACCAGGTCGCGTTCCGTACCGACAGCCACCTGCGACGCCTCGGGAGCGACCCCGACGATCTCACGAGGCACCAGACGGCGGACCTCCTCCACGATCCGACCCACCCCGGCGCCGAGAGGATCGAAACGATCGAATCCGCATTCCGAACAACCGCCCAGCTCGGCTCCGCACCGGGAGCAATCGGTGCCAGGATCGGGTCGTGAACCACAGGCAGGGCACTTGCGGATCGTCCGGCATCGGACGCATCGGGTCGCAGCTGCGTAGCCGTGCCGGTGTGCATAGACGAACACCTCCCCGCCATCTTTGACCACCGCGGCGATGGCCTGGCGGGCCACCGTGCCGAGCAGCCCCGAACCCGGTGGGTCACTCCGTCTGTCCACGACTTCGACATGCGGCCAAGCCCGCCGTCCGAGCATCCGGACGGCGCCGGCGGCAGCCGTCACCTCGGGGGTGGGGACCGGGCCGACGGCGACGAACCCGAAGCCTTCGCGCCGCGAACGCTCCAACAGGACGTCCCGAACATGGACCGTGGGAGTCTGCCGGTCCTTCATGGCTCTACGGCCGTCCTCGAGCACCACTGCGAGCCGCAGTCGATGGACTCGCCAGAACGCAGTTCGGGGGGTCGAGACCAGGATGGTTGGTCGGTGTGCCGCCAGTCGCCAGGCCGCGGTCACGGCCTTCGCATCCATGGCGCCGTGAACCACGGCCAGCCGGTCACCCAGGAAGTCGAGCAGATGCCCGGCCACGGCATCGGCCTCGACCTGGGTCGGAACCACCACCACGGCGCTGTCGCCTCCCTCGACGATCTTCCGAAGGTCGCCTCCGTGCCGCCACACGACGTCGGACGATCCCGCCAGGGCGCGAATCCCCTCGCCAACCAAAGGACCTCCTCGCAGTCCCGGTTCCGCTCCGAGAGACCCGAGGCGTTTCGGTGCGGCCGGTGGAACGTTCGGCGGGACGGCGCGTTCCAGGATCACCGACAGCGGCGCCACGTAGTGGGCAGCCGCCCATCGGATGGACGTCAGCAGACGCTCATCGAAGACCGGAGAGCGGCCCGACAGCGCCGAAATCGCGCGAAGTCGCGCGTCGTCGCGCTCGCCGAGTTCGACCACGAATCCCCGCAGGCGCCGGCCTCCAACGGGTACGCGCACGACGCTGCCCACCTCGACGGACATCTCGGATGGAACCTGATACCAGAAGCCTTCATCGATCGAGAAAGCCGGGATCGCAGGTACTACGCGAGCTGCGGCAGTCAGTGGGCGGCAGCCTTCAGTGCATCGACCATGTCGAGCGCCTCCCACGGGAATCCGGGCCTCCCGAAGTGCCCGTATGCGCTGGTTGCCCGGTACATCGGTTTGCACAACCCGAGACGGTTGATGATGGCGGCGGGTCGAAAGTCGAAGACCTCACGAACGACCCGGTCGATCGACTCCGGTGAGATCGTCTCGGTGCCGAAGGTCTCGACGTGGATTGAGAAGGGATCGGGACGTCCGATCGCGTAGGCCAGCTGGATCTCAGTCTTGGTCGCGAGTCCCGCGGCCACCAGGTTCTTGGCCGCATGGCGGGCCGCATATGTCGCGGAACGGTCGACCTTGGTCGGGTCCTTCCCGGAGAAGGCGCCGCCCCCATGCCGCGAGTAGCCGCCGTAGGTGTCGACGATGATCTTTCGTCCGGTGAGCCCGGTGTCGGCAGCCGGGCCACCCCGTTCGAACCGCCCCGTCGGATTGACGAGGATGGCGGGCTCGCCCGCCGCTTCGGGGAACCCGGCGAGGACCGGCTCGATGACGAACGCTTCGATCTCTTTGGCGAGGACGTCCTGATCCACGTTCGGGGCATGGTGGGCGCTCACCAGGACGTTGGGAACCCTCACCGGTCGGTGACCTTCGTATTCGACCGTCACCTGGGTCTTGCCGTCGGGTCGCAGGTAGTCGAGAGTTCCGTCCTTGCGGACCTCGGTCAGCCGTTCTGCGAGCCGGTGAGCCAGCTGAATCGGCAGCGGCATCAACGCCGGGGTCTCGTCGCAGGCGAAACCGAACATGATCCCCTGGTCGCCGGCGCCGAGCGCATCCAGATCGAGATACCGCTCGCCGTCCCACGCTCCCGGGTTTCTCGCCACGCCGACGGCGATATCCGGGCTCTGCCGGTGAACCAGGATCTCGATACCGACGTGATCGGCACGGAATCCTTCGATCTCGGTGTACCCGATGTCGCGGATCACCCCGCGTGCGATCGTCTCTATGGACCCGGCCTCCACCGAGGTCTCACCGCTCACGATCACCAGGTTTTCGGTGACCAGCGTCTCGCACGCCACCCGCGCCGTCGGCTCACGTTCCAGGACGGCGTCGAGGATCGCGTCGGAAATGGCGTCTGCAACCTTGTCGGGATGTCCTTCGGTGACGGACTCCGAACTGAAGTACCAGTGCTTCTCCACGGACGGTGAGGATACCTTCACTGCCGCCGCGCCTCGACGAGGTCCCACAACCTGCGGGCGATGTCTGCCTTCGTCATGAGGGGCCAGTGGTCGAGGCCTCCGTCAGGCTCGACTATCGAGACGATGTTGGTGTCGGTGCCGAACCCGGCACCTTCGCGGGTGATGTCGTTGGCGACGAGGAGGTCGACCCCTTTGACGCGAGCCTTCTCGATCGCTCGGTCCAGCGATCCCGTCTCGGCTGCGAAGCCGACCAGGTATGGCCGCTTCGAGCGGGCGACGACCGTGCTCAGGATGTCGGGTGTGGCCTCGAGGACGATGTCCGGAGGGCCCTCCGTGCGGGAGAGTTTGGCGGCAACCGGACTGGCGGGTCGGAAGTCGGCGACGGCGGCAGCCATGACCGCGACGTCCGCCTCGACGGCGGCTACTGCGGAGGCCATGCTCTCTGCGGTGTCGACATCGACCCGTGTCACCCAGTGATGTGAGGGAAGACCGGAGGTGGTCACGAGAGTCACGTCGGCGCCTCTTCTTGCCGCCTCGTCGGCGATCTCGTGGCCCATCTTGCCGGAGGAACGATTGCCTATGTAGCGCACCGGGTCGATCGGCTCGCGGGTGCCACCGGCCGTCACGAGCACCTTCACGCCGCTCATGCGACCCGCCAGAACATCCTCGACCCTGGCAACGATGTCCTCGGGTTCCACCATTCGGCCGGAACCCTCGTCGCCCCCTGCCAAAGCCCCGCTGACGGGACCCACGACATGGACGCCATCGGCTACCAGGGTGGCGATGGAGCGTTGCGTCGCCGGGTGCTGCCACATCTCGGTGTGCATTGCGGGCGCCACAACGAGCGGAGCTTCGCTGGCGAGCACCGTGGCAGACAGTGCATCTTCGGAGAGACCTCCGGCGATCCTCGCCAAGGTCGCCGCCGTCGCCGGGGCGACCACGACCAGGTCTGCCCAGCGGCCAAGGTCGGTGTGAGGGCTGACCGATTCGGGATGGTCGGTGAGAGCCGTCACCGGTGCATACCCGGTCAAACCCGCGAAGGTGGCGGCGCCGACGAATTCGGTGGCCGTCTGGGTCATCACCACGCGGACCGTGGCGCCCTTCTCAATGAAACGACGAGCCAGGTAGGCCGCCTTGTAGGCGGCGATGCCGCCCGATACACCAAGGACCACTCGCCGGCCGGCGAGTGACATCAGTCCTCCTCGCGCTCCACGGCCACCTTGCCCTCGGCGATCTCCTCCATGGCGATCGTGAGCGGCTTGCGGCTCAGGGAGTGGACCTGGGGAGGCACGTAGTGGCCGTAGCCATCACCGAGCTGGTGGAAGTAGGCATTGATCTGGCGGGCCCTGCGGGCCGAAACCACGACGGTCGCAAAGCGATTGCCCACGCGTTCGACAACGTTTTCTATCTTCATGAGTTCCCGGATCGACGGATACAGAGAACGACATTGTAGTTTGCGCCGACGCCCAAGTCACCGTCGGTGCAGGATGGCTATCCGAAAGAGTGGGTGCGGGGAGCGCGCAGGGCCGAGAGGATGTCCGTCACGGCAGAATCGACGTCATCGTTCACCACGATGATGTCGAAGACCTCCGGTGCCTCGGTCAACTCGGACTGTGCGATCGCCAGGCGTCTGGCGATCGACTCGGCGTCGGTGTCACCTCGACCGCGAAGCCGGCGTTCCAGTTCTTCCATGCTGGGTGGAGCGACGAAGACGAGGACCGCCGATGGATGAACTGCGCGCACCTGACGGGCCCCTTGGATCTCGATCTCGAGCAGCACGTCGTGGCCCGCTTCGAGCCGCTCGATGACCGCCGAACGGGGTGTCCCGTAGAGATCGACCCCGTATTGCGCCCATTCGAGCAGTTCGCTCCGCTCGATCATCCCGGCAAACTCGTCCTTGCTCACGAACCGATAGTGGATCCCGTCCACCTCCGAGGGACGAGGTGCCCTGGTCGTGACCGAGACGGAGAACACGAAAGGATGTTCGACGAGCAGACCGCGGACAATGGTCGACTTGCCGGCGCCCGAAGGGCCGGAGACAACGAGGAGGCTTCCGAGGGGTTCAGCCAAACTGCGCCCTGAGGGCTTCTCGCTGTCGCTCGCCGAGGCCGCGCAGTCGCCGGTTCTCGGCGATGCCGTGCTCCTCCATCAACCGCTTGGCCTTGACCTTGCCCGTGCCCGGCATCGAGGCCAGCACCGCCGAGACCTTGATGCCTCCGATATACGGATCGGCATCGGCACGCTCGAGCAGCTCGTCGAACCGCAGGGTTCCGGTCTTGAGAAGCTCCTTTGCTTCGGCCCGCACCCGGCGCGCCTCCGCGGCCTTCTCCAATGCGGCAGCCCGTTGTGCGGCAGTCAGCTGCGGTGGTTGCATGGGATCCTCCAGGATCTAGGACACGGCCGACTCTACTGCGGGCGGCTCGCCAGGGCCTCGGAGACGATCTTTTGTGCAGCGGCCGCCGGATCGGACGCGCGGGTGATCGGGCGCCCGACGATGATCAAATCGGCCCCGCGCGCCGCCGCCTCGCCCGGAGTCGCCACCCGGACCTGATCGCCGTGGTCTTCGCCCGCCGGCCGTATCCCCGGTGTGGCTCGCAGGAGCCCGGGAGCCACCTGGGCGACGTCACCGAGTTCCTTGACCGAGCACACGACGCCCTCGGCTCCGTGGGCCTGGGCGAGTTTCGCAAGTCTGCTCACCTGTTTGCCGGACGAGCCGGTGACACCCACCTTTGCCAGGGCAGCGTCATCGAGGCTGGTCAGGACGGTCACCGCCAGGATGCCTGCTGCCCTTCCGCCGGCGCCGTCGGTGAGGCCCTCCACAGCCGCCTCGAGCATCTCGGGTCCGCCCGATGCATGCACCGTGAGCCAGCGGGCGCCATATCTGCCGAGTCGCCGGGAGGCACGCCGCACCGTCGTCGGTATGTCCATGAGTTTGGCATCGCAGAAGATCGGCAGCCCCAGCTCATCGACTATCCCCAGCAGGGAAGGGCCTGGACCCATCAACAACTCGAGGCCGATCTTGAAGCCGCCAACGTCGTCCTTCAATGCGGTGGCGAGTGTGACCGCTTCCTCCGCGGAGGCGACATCGAGAGCCACGACCAACGGATTAGCCAACCGGGTCATTCGAACGCTCCTCCCACGAGATCAGAGAGCGAGGATACGCCCATCTTGATGAGCCGTTTTCGGGTCTCGGCGAGAATCCTCTTTGCAGCCCGAGGCTCGGCGAAATGCACGCTCCCGATTGCGACCGCCGAGGCACCCGCCAGGACGAACTCGACCACGTCGTCGCCCGAACTGACTCCCCCGCAGCCGAGAACCGGCAGCCGGGGGTGTGCCCTGTGCACCTCGATCACACAGCGAAGAGCTATCGGCTTGATCGCGGCGCCCGAGTAGCCTCCGATCACGCCGGATATGGCCGGCTTGCGGGTCTCGAGATCGATCCTCGCACCCCAGACCGTGTTGGTGAGAACCACCCAGTCCGCACCCGCCTCGGCCACGGCGCCGGCGATCGCGGCGATGTCCTCGGAATTGGGCGAGAGCTTCGCCCCGACGGGAAGGCTCACGGCCTTGCGCACTGCCGACACGACCTCGGCCGAGCGGGCGGCGTCGAGAGCGAACATCTTCCCGTCCTCGAGATTCGGACAGGAGAGGTTCACCTCGACTGCTGCGACACCGGCCGACTCGAGACCGGCCGCCACCCGCGCGAACTCGGCAGCGTCGCGCCCGACCGCCGACCCCCACACCTGGGTCTTGACCCTGGGGAGTCGCGGCCCGACTTCAGCCGCCCAGGCGTCGATGCCCGGGTTCTGTATGCCGATGCTGTTCAACATCCCCGCGCCTGCCGGAGCGAGGCGGGGAGGCTTCCGTCCGGGCCAGGGTTCTCCGCTAACCGACTTCGAGACAGCGGCGCCGTAGTTGCCGAAGTCGGTCACCTCCACGAAGTCGACCACGGAGCCGACCGTGCCCGAGGCCCCCACCAGCGGTGTGGACAGATGTACGGGCCCGAGATCCACGGAGAGATTCATGCTTCGCCATGCCAGTCCTGGAGGCTGCGCGGCGCCACCACCATGCCGTCACCCGACCTGAGGCTTCGCGCCACCGACAACGCGCCCTGGATCGTGGTCACGCAAGGCACACCGCGGGCGCGGGCCGCATGCCGGATCACCTGGCCGTCGCTCCGGGCGCGTCCACCCCTGGGCGTGTTCACGATCAATTGGACCTGGCCTCCCTCGATTCGCTCCCTGGTGTCGTCGGGGCCTTCGCCCACCTTGTTCACGACCTCGGCAGCTATGGCATGGTGGGCCAGGAACCGGGCCGTGCCCTTGGTCGCTATCAGAGAGAACCCGAGCATCTGGAACGCCTGGGCGACGGCGAGACCCATCGCCTTGTCGCGATCGGCAAGGGAGAGAAAGACGGTTCCCTCCGTGGGCAGCTTGTGTCCCGCCGCGAGGAGGGCCTTGGCATAGGCGACCCCGGTATCGGCGCCGATGCCCATGACCTCCCCGGTCGCCCTCATCTCGGGTCCGAGAACCGAATCCTGCTCGGGGAACCGATTCCAGGGCATGACGGCCTCTTTGACCGCCGTGAAACCGGGTGAGGAGCGGTCCTTCAGAAGCCCCTCCGTCCTGAGGGTTTCCAGCCGCTCCCCCATCATCACCCTCGCCGCCAACTTCGCCATCGGGATCCCGCTCGCTTTGGAGATGAACGGAATCGTTCGCGAAGCCCGCGGATTGGCCTCCAGCACGAAGACCTCGTCGCCCTTGACGGCGAACTGGATGTTGATGAGACCGAGCACGCCCAACTCTCTCGCCAGGTCGGCCGTGTGGGCGAGGATGGTCTTGTGGGCGGTCTCCGACAGGGTCGGTGGAGGCACCACGCATGCGGAATCGCCCGAGTGGACTCCAGCCTCCTCGACGTGCTCCATCACCCCGCCGACCAGCAGTTCGACACCGTCGAAGAGGGCATCCACATCCACCTCGGTGGCCGATTCGAGGAAGCGATCGATGAGGAGGGGAACATCGGTGAGCTCGGCTTCGCCCACGTCGCCGTACAGGCCGTCGAGGTATTCGCTCAGCTCGTCATAGGTGTAGATGACCCGCATCTTCCGACCACCGAGCACATACGACGGCCGTACCACCACGGGGAGACCAACCTGGTCGACGATCTCCGTAGCCGCGATGCGGTCCTTGGCGATCCCGTGCGGCGGTTGTTTGATGCCGAGCCGCCGGCACACCTCGGAGAACTGCTCTCGATCCTCGGCCAGGTCGATCGAATCGGGCGAGGTGCCGGCGATCCGCACTCCGGCCTGCTGCAACCTGCGGGCGAGGTTCAGTGGAGTCTGGCCACCCAATTGCACGATCACCGACTCCGGCCGCTCGGCCTCGACGACGGCCAGAACGTCTTCGACGGTGAGAGGCTCGAAGTACAGGCGGTCGGCCGTGTCGTAGTCCGTGGACACCGTCTCCGGGTTGCAGTTCACCATCACGGTCTCGAATCCGGCCTCTCTGAGAGCGAAGGAGGCGTGGACACAGCAGTAGTCGAACTCGATGCCCTGGCCGATTCGATTGGGCCCTGATCCGAGCACCATGACCCTCGGCCGGGTCGCCGGCGGCACCTCGTCCTCTTCCTCGAAGGTCCCGTACATGTAGGGCGTCTGCGCCTCGAACTCCGCCGCACAGGTGTCGACCGTCTTGAAGGTGGTCGTCACCCCAGCCGAGAGCCTGATGGAGCGCACCTCCTCTTCTGGGAGATTCCAGAGGTATCCGAGTTGGGAGTCCGAGAAGCCGTGGCGCTTCGCGAGCCGGATGGCCTCGACGTCTTTCGGGCTCTTCTCGATCCGCCGGCGCGTGGCGACGATCTCGGCCATCTCCTCGACGAACCACGGATCGAAACCCGTGCGTGCAGCCACCTCGTTCACGCCCGCTCCCCGCCGGAGCACCTCGGCGACCGCATGGAGCCGGGCGGGTGTGGGCGTGACGAGCGAAGCCATCAGATCGTCCATGCCGGTGGCCGCCAGCGAGTGCTCGATACGGTCCGCCCCGAAGCCCGCTCGTCCGTTTTCGAGGCTCCTCACGGCCTTCTGAAGCGCCTCGCCGAAGGTTCTGCCTATCGCCATCGCCTCGCCGACACTTCGCATCGAAGTGCCCAGCTGCGTCGGCGCCGACGGGAACTTGTCGAAGTCGAAACGGGGGATCTTGACGACCACGTAGTCGAGGGTCGGCTCGAAGCTCGCCGGTGTCGCGCCGGTGATGTCGTTGGGGATCTCGTCGAGCGAAAACCCGACGGCGAGCAGGGCGGCGATCTTGGCGATCGGGAAGCCCGTCGCCTTGGATGCCAGCGCCGAGGATCGCGACACCCTCGGGTTCATCTCGATCACGAGGCGACGGCCCGTCTTCGGGTCCACCGCAAACTGCACGTTGGATCCACCGGTCTCGACTCCGATGATCTGGAGCACCCGGATCGCGTCGTTGCGCATCTCCTGGTACTCACGATCGGACAATGTCTGGATCGGGGCCACCGTGATCGAGTCACCGGTGTGGACCCCCATGGGATCGAGGTTTTCGATCGAGCAGACGATGACCGCGTTGTCGCGACCGTCGCGCATGACCTCGAGTTCGAACTCCTTCCAGCCGGAGACCGACTCCTCGACGAGGATCTCCCCGACCGGAGAGGTGGCCAGCCCGTGACGGGCCTTTTCCAGGAACTCCTCCCGTTCGACGGCTATCCCCGTCCCGCTACCGCCGAGGATGAACGACGGGCGGATCATCGCCGGGAACCCGATCTCCTCGACGATCCTCAACGCCTCATGCATCGACCGGGCGTAACCGGCCCGCGGCACGGCCAGACCAGCCTCTTCCATCACCCGCTTGAACAGACCTCGATCCTCGGCGCGCTCTATCGCATCCAGTCCGGCGCCGATCATCTCCACTCCGTACCGCTCGAGTACGCCACTTCGGGCCAGGCCGGTCGCCACATTCAGCGCCGTCTGGCCTCCGAGCGTCGCCAGCAGCGCATCGGGCCGCTCCTTGGCGATGATCGCCTCGACGACCTCCTCGGTGATCGGTTCGATATAGGTGGCATCGGCGAACTCGGGATCCGTCATGATCGTGGCCGGGTTGGAGTTGACGAGGATCACCCGATACCCATGCCGGCGGAGCACCTTGGCGGCCTGGGTGCCCGAGTAGTCGAACTCGCACGCCTGCCCGATCACTATGGGGCCGGAGCCGATGAGCAGGATCGACTCGAGATCGTCACGCCTGGGCATCGGTCACTCCCATCAGCGTGGCAAACTCGTCGAACAGGCCCACGGCGTCCGTGGGCCCCGGGGCGGCCTCGGGATGGTATTGGACCCCGAACGCAGGCACATCGAGGCAACGGAGGCCTTCGAGGGTCCCATCATTGAGGTTCTGATGGGTGGGGACGACCCGACCCACCCGGGTGTCGATCGAGTCAGGAAGCAGCTCACGCCCCACCAGGCGATCCCGAGCCGGGGCGGAGCCACCCGCCAGTGGCCAGAGATCGACGGCGAAGCCGTGGTTCTGCGATGTGATCTGGATCCCGCCATCCGAGAGCCGGCGCACCGGATGGTTGCCTCCGTGGTGCCCGAAGGGGAGTTTGTAGGTGCGGGCTCCGAGCGCGAGGCCCAGCACCTGATGGCCGAGGCATATGCCGAAGATCGGCACCTCGCCGAGGAGATCGCCGGTGGTGTTGACCGTGTTCAGCAGGGGCTCGGGATCTCCCGGCCCGTTGGACAAGAAGACACCATCGGGCCCCATCGAGAGGATCTCGGGGGCAGTGGTGGCCGCCGGCACCACGGTCACGGTGAAGCCTCGGCGATTCAACTGGCGGACGATGTCCCTCTTCATGCCCAGGTCTACGGCAACCACATGCGCTCGTGGCGTCCGGTCGGTGGGCGCCACGAACATAGTCGAGGTGCCCGCGCCGGAGGCGAGGTCGCGGCCCTCCATCCTGGGAGCGGCGGCCGCCGCCTCCGTGAGTTCCCTTTCGGAGACACCGGCGCCCATGGCCACGGGTTGAGCGCCCGCGTCACGGATGTGCCTGGTCAAACGTCTCGTGTCTATCTCGGACAACGCCACCACGCCATGCTCCTGCAGGAAATCCGTGAACGATCCGTGAGACCTCCAATTCGAGTGGCGTCTGGAGATCGACCGCATGACGAACCCGGACACCGCCGGCGCCTCGCTCTGGTCGTCATCGGGAGACACCCCGTAGTTGCCGATGTGGGGGCTCGTCATCACGACCACCTGTCCCGAATCGGAAGGATCGGTGATCACCTCCTGGTAGCCGGTCATCGAGGTGTTGAAGACTGCCTCGCCGGTGGTCATGCCCTCGGCGCCTACCGACATTCCGCGAAACACGGCGCCATCGGCCGTGACCAGCAGCGCCTGACTCATCTCGGCGCCTCGTAGGTGACGGTGCCCCGCAGCATCGTCAACAGGACCTTGCCCCGCATCGTTGCCCCTTTCCATGGAGAGTTGCGCGACTTGGAGGCGAATCGGTCCACCACCCACCCAGCCGCGGGGTCGAAGACCACCAGGTTCGCCGGGGACCCGACCTCGATCGGCCTGCCATGCTCGGACAGTCCGGCGATCCCGGCCGGAGCGACGGACATCCTCCGGAAGAAAGTCGTCTGGTCGAGTTCGCACGTCTCGTTGACCGCGGCCGCCGCGGTTTCCAGCCCGATCACCCCTCTCGGTGCCTCGACGAACGGCACATCGGACTCCGCCTCCCCATGGGGTGCATGATCGGTGGCGACCGCGTCGATGACCCCTCGGCGCAGCGCATCCCGGAGTGCCGCTCTGTCCTCTTCGGTACGCAGCGGCGGGTACATCTTGTAGTCGGGATCGAGCCCCAGCACGTCGGCCTCCGTGAATGAGAGGTGATGGGGAGCCACTTCCGCCGTGACGGGTAGACCCTCTTCTTTTGCGCGCGCCACGAGGACCACCGTGCCCGCCGTCGAGACATGCTGAACGTGGTAGCGGCAGCCGGTGAGCCGGACCAGGGCCAGATCCCGGGCGACCACGACCTCCTCGGCCACGGAAGGGAGCCCGGGTACACCGAGTCGCGCCGAAACGGCGCCCTCGTGCATGTGCCCGCCACCGGCCAGACCGGGATCCTCAGCGTGCTGGGCGACCACGCCGCCGCGTGCCGCCAGGAACTCCATCGCTTTGCGCAGGAGGCCCGCGTCGGCCACGGTCGAGCCGTCATCGCTGAAGAGCCGCACTCCCGCGGCCCAGAGACCTTCGAGATCGGAGAGGTGCTCGCCTGCTCGCTCCTTGGTCAGCGAACCGACGGGAACGACCTCCACCAGGGACGCGCGCCGCCCGCGTTCGGCCACGAAAAGAGCCGTGTCACCGGAATCGATGGCGGGGACCGTGTTTGGCATCGCCAGCACACCGGTGAAGCCGCCTGCTGCCGCAGCCGCAGAGCCCGAGGCAATGTCCTCTTTCCACTCCTGGCCCGGCTCGCGGAAATGGACGTGCACATCGACGAACCCGGGACCCACCCAGGCACCGGTTGCATCGACACCGCTTCCGCCGTCGAGGCCCGCACCGATCTCCACTACCGATCCGCCCTCGATGCGCACATCGACCTGAACCGGCCCTCGACCCGTCAACACCGAGCCGTTCCTGATGATCACCGGGCCCCCCATCCGCGCTCGATCCACACACCCGTCTCGCCATCCACTGCGGCGACCCGCACGGATACCCGCTCGTCTGCGGAGGTGGGGATGTTCTTGCCCACGTAGTCGGGTCGGATCGGGAGCTGCCGATGACCCCGATCAACCATGACCGCCAGTTCGACCGTCGACGGCCGCCCCAGATCGGTGAGGGCGTCGAGTGCTGCTCTGACGGTCCGACCCGTGAAGAGAACGTCATCGACGAGGATGACGTCCATGCCGGCGATGTCCACGGGCATCAGCGTCTGGCCCGGATCGGGGGTGGGCGACCGGACCACGTCATCGCGGTAGAGGCCGATGTCGAGCTCCCCCACCGGCACCTTCAGGCCGGTGAACTCGTCTATGGCGTCGGCTACCTCGTTTGCCAGCGGAACCCCTCGAGTGTGGATACCGGCGAGAACGAGGGACTCGGCGCCGCGGTGCCTCTCGATGATCTCATGACCGATTCGACGAACGGCCCTGCCGACATCGTCGGCCGACATGATCAAGACAGGTCCGGGCATTCCACTCCTTCCCGGCCTCACTGGACCGGCTTAAAGGGTCGGCGGCGACGCTAGCACACGGTCGCTCCATCACTGCTTGGATCGGATCTGTGCGGCGAGCGCCCCGAGGACTCCATTGACGAACTTGCCGCTCTTCTCGGTGGAGAACACCTTCGCGATGCGCACCGCCTCGGCAATGATGACCGCAGTGGGGGTGTCCGGTTCGTTCGCCAACTCGTAGGTGGCCAACCGGAGGATGACCCGGTCCACCACGGGCATTCTGTCGACGGCCCAATGGTCGGAGACCCTCGCCAAGGCGGCATCGATGGCGGCCACATCGGCAAGCACGCCGCGGGTGAGCCGCTGGGCCTTCCCGGACAACCGTTCCGCCACATCCAGGGAACCGAGGATCTCGGCCTCGTAGAGCGCCTGTACGGCGAGCTCTCTGGGCTCCGTCACGCCCGGGTCAGGTAGGCGCCGCTGCGGGTATCGACCCGAAGTCGGTCGCCTTGCTCGATGAACAGTGGAACCTGGACGGTCAGGCCGGTTTCCAGGGTCA
>JBFGRR010000021.1:0-12818 GCA_041567215.1 Acidimicrobiia bacterium
CGCCTACGGCGAGGAAGACATCAAGGCGTTGGGCGACAACGTGGTCCTGATCCTCGACACGGTCAAGGAGATGACGCAGCCGCAGGTGATGTCCCTGCTCGGGAGCACGATGAAGAGACTCCAGGAAGAGGATCCAGGCGAACCCCCCTCGCTCCTGAAGATCCTCAAGGAAATGCGTGATCCCGAGGTCCGCAAGGGTCTGGCAAGGGTCTTGAACACATTGCGCTCGGTCGGTGAGACCGGCGCGAAGGTCTGAAAGAAAGAAGGAGGAGGCACATGCCCCTAGCGACATTGGCCGGTCACGAGGTCCACGTGGACGACGAAGGCTTCATGACCGAGTACGACGAGTGGACCGAGGACGTTGCCCGGACGCTCGCAGGGAACATCGGCATCGAGTTGACCGATGCCCACTGGAAAGCGATCCATTTCATGCGGGAGGACTTCAAGGCGAACGGGGTGAGCCCCACGATTCGTCGGGTGACCAACACCGCGGGGATCCCCACCAAGGAACTGTTCGCTCTGTTCCCGAAGAAACCCGCCAAGAAGATGGCGTACATCGCCGGCGTTCCGAAGCCGGCCGGATGCGTCTGATCAGGAGGACCACACAGTGACCATCACGCAAGAGAACCCCGCCGTGGTCCCCGACTTCGGCGATGAGGCCAGCGGTGAGCGCAAGATCGCGTTCATCTGCTCCAAGGGCAACCTCGACATGGCCTACCCGGCGTTGATCATGGCCAATGGCGCCCTGGGCGAAGGCATCGAGACCCACATCTTCTTCACGTTCTGGGGTATGGACCTCATCAACAAGAAGACGGTGGACCATCTCAAGTTCACCTTCCTGGGCAACACCGCCATGCATCCGGGCAAGGGTCCGTTCTCGATGCCGCAAGGCTTCGGGGGGCTGCCGGGGATGACGGCGATGGCGACGAAGATGCTCAAGGACAAGATCGCCGCACTCGACGTGCCCGAGGTTCCCGAGTTCATGACGCTGCTCCACGACATGGGTGCCAAGTTCTGGGCTTGCAAGATGTCGGTGGACATGATGGACCTCGAGAGGCCGGACATGATCGACGAGGTCGACGGCATCCTCAACGTCTCCGAGTTCATCGAACTGTCGGAGGGCGCACAGGTCATCTTCGTCTGATCGTGCACACGAGTCGTATGGCGGGTGGGCCGATTTCGGCCCACCCGCTACGCTGCGCGGACCCGCACCTCCAGGAGTTGTATACGTGTCCTATCACTTCAGTGTGAACCTCCACGCAGACTTCGACGCCGTCGTCGAGCGCACCCGCGTCGAACTCGCCGAACACGGCTTCGGAATCCTCACTGAGATCGATGTGCAGGCGACGCTGAGAGAGAAGCTCGGCGCCGACATGGACCGCTACCTGATACTCGGCGCCTGCAACCCGCCTTTCGCCCACAAGGCGATATTGACCGATCCGGCCATCGGCGTGCTGATGCCGTGCAATGTCGTCGTTCGTGAGCACGACGACGGGGTGCTGGTGGACTTCATGGATCCGGCGGTCGTCCTCGACCTGGTGAAGGTCGAGGGGGTGCGCGACATCGCCGACGATGTGCGCACCCGTCTGGAGATGGTGCGCGACGCCCTGGCAACGGGTTAGAGGCGCTCAGACCTGGATCGGGGCCGCCTCCGGAGGAATCTCCGTCCGATCCACGGTGATGCGAGCTGCCCGGAGCGCCGTGACGACTTCTCCGGGCTGCAACTTGGCATTCCGATCGAGAATGCGCTTGTTCGAACCATTTCCGGCCACCAGAGGCACCAGGCTTCCGTCCAACACATCGGGCCAACTCGCGAACCGGACCGGATCGTTCACCTGGATGGTCTCGAGACCCCCATATCCTTCAGCGATCAGGTCGTTCCAGTGATTCATGCTGGATGGCAGGACCAGCACCGAGGCGCCGGTTTCTTCGATCAGGTGTGAGTAGACCTCGGCCTCCGCAGCGGCGAGGAGAACCGTCACATCCGAGACGCCGAACTGGCGGGCGAGACCCGCGGCGAGGAGGTTGACCTCGGGGTTGGGAGTCGCTGCAACGAATCGGCCGGAACGGTCGACCTGCGCCTGGCGAAGGGTGACGTCGTCGAGAACGTTGCCCAGGACCGCCTGCATCCCTGCGGCCGTCGCCGCGCTGGTGTTCGACCTGTTCGTGTCGATGAGCGTGACCGGGCCGCTCGTCTGCAGGAGATCGCCCAGCGCCCGTGCCAGTGGGTGAGCGCCCGCGATGAGGATGCGGTCCCGGTCACCGGCGCGAACCAATTCACCTCTCCGGCGGAGCCACGCCACGCCGCGTGTCAGGAGCACGGGGACGGTGGCCGTGGTGAAGATGGCCATGAACACCAGGATCGAGAACACGGTCTGGCTGATGATGCCTGCCTGAAGCGCGATCTCGGCAACGATGATCTCGACGGCTCCTCTCCCGTTCATGCCGCTACCGATCACGATGCCTTCTCGCCAGCCGTTGCCGCTCGCGAGGTAGAAGACCGACGTGCCCAGGATCTTCCCGACCGTTGCCAGCACGACCACGGTCGCCAGCAGAGCGAGGTCGGTTCGGAAGACGTCCATGGTGACCTCGAACCCGGCGAGGACGAAGAACAAGGGCGCAAGCGTCCCCACCGAGACCGTGGTCAGGCGCCTGCGGGCTTCCTGGCTGACGCGCGGTCCGAGCACCCTCTCGGACATGAACACACCGCCCACGAAGGCACCGAGGATCGCGTGGAGGCCGGCGATCTCCGCCATCCACGCGAAGAGGAGCCCGATCCCCAGGATGGCGAGGTAGGCGTTGGCTCCGTCAGGCCGGTTCAGTGCCTTGCCGGCGAATCTCGGGATCAAGAAGACACCGATGATCACGGAAGCGATGACGAAGGCCAGAGCGCCCAGACCGGTCATCACCACGCTGGCAGCGCCGGACCCTCCGTCCAGGCCCGATCCGATGACGGCCGAGAAGACGAGCAGGACGGCGACATCGGATATCAATGCACCCGCCATGAGCACGTGGGCTATCCGGGTGTCGAGGATCTTGAGATCGACGAGGATTCGAGACTTGGTCGCGAGTGAGGTCACACCCATCGCGAGTCCGACGAAGAGGGCCTCCATGCCGCCCCTGCCAAAGGCGAGCATTGCGATCACGCCGGCTCCTGCCGGTACCAGCAACCCGCCGATCGCGGCGAGGAGTCCCGGTGTCGATGCCTTGCGGAGGTCGCTGAGGTCCAGGTGCATCCCGATCAGCACCATCATCAGGAGGATTCCGAACTCGCCCAGCATGCGGGCCGATTCGGTGGGCTGCAGTAGCCCGATCAGGGGCGGGCCGAGAAGGATTCCGAAGAGGAGCTCGCCCAGGACCGACGGGTAACCGAGCCGTGCCGCCACCCGGCCTCCGGCGAGGGCCGCTATCAGGGCGAGGCTCAGCGCAAGCAATTCACCGTGCATGGAGGCACCCTTCGGGTCGGAGATCGATGTCGGAGGCGCTGATGGCCTTCACCGCCTGGCTCATGCAGGGAGCCGTTCCGCTTGACCGGCAGCCGATTGCAGTGTCTGCCCGGAAATTACCAGGTTCAGCACGGCTGATAACAGAGCCTCTGGGAACCCGGAGATGCACTGCTCGATGCGAAGGTCGACCGGGACCACGGAGTCGACACTCAGCGGGGTCGTCGTCACCGCCTGCCAGAAGGGCTCGGCGGCGCGGCACGGTCCGCCGGATATCACCAGCTTGGGGTCGGGCACCCTGTCATAGACGCTCTTCAGGGTCGCACGAGAACCCTCCAGAATGCGATCGGACAACAGGAGGATGTTCGTCTCGAGACCGTTCAACGAGCTGGGTGCTTCCCTCAACCGAAGAAAGTCGAATGAGCCCTCTTCTCCGGGAGTGCCCCGACACCAGCAAGGGCCAAACTGGAAGAACCAGATCCTGCCGCCGCTGTGGTTGGCGTCGGTCTGCTCGACTCGTCGGGATTCGGCTCGACGCTCCTTGTCGTTCAGTGCCTGCACCAGTACCTCCTCGTGGAAGCCAACGGTTTCTGAGGGCCTCCTCTGAGTCTGCTAGCTCCTGATGACGGTTCTCGGACGCCAATGTGACGAGCCCGTGAAATCGACGACGGTCGTGGCATCGGGTGTCATAGTCTTTTGGCAGCACGATCGTTGCGTCTGTGGACGGAGTTGCCCAGCGATGATGGACAAGCCGCATGCTCATGTCCTCGCCGTCGAGGACGATGCCCACCTGGGGGCCGCACTCCGCCTGGCGCTGAGCGACGAGGGTTACTCGGTGGAGGTCGCCGGGGACGCCGCGACGGCGCTCGAGTTCATGTCGGCATCTCCGCCCGACCTCGTACTGATCGATGTGATGCTCCCCGGCGTCAGCGGACTGGAGCTGTGCCGGCAGATCCGCCAGAGTGGCAGTGTCCCGATCATCATGGTGACTGCCCGCGACGACTCACACGACGTGGTGGCGGGTCTCGAAGCCGGGGCCGATGACTACGTCACCAAGCCGTTCGTCTTCAAGGAACTGGCTGCTCGAATCCGTGCACTGTTGCGACGCACCAAGAACACGGTGCCCGACCTCCCGACCATGACCTTCGGCGACCTGTCGATCGCTCCGGAAGGAGCCGTCGTGTCGTTGCGGGGGAAGGTCCTCGATCTGACGCGGATCGAGTTCCTGGTCCTTTGTGAGCTTGCCTCGAACCCGCGCCGGGTGCTCTCGCGAGAGCAATTACTCAACAACGTTTGGGGGTATGACTACTTCGGAGACGGGAGAGTGGTCGACGCCCACATCGCCCGCCTGAGGAAGAAGCTCGAGGGCAATCCCGGCGGTCCGAGCTACATAGCGACCGTCAGAGGGCTCGGCTACCGATTCACACCTCCGGAGTAGGTGGACACGGTGTCAGACCTCATCCGGCGGTGGCGCCCGATGGGTCTGGGCGCGAGCATCGTGGTCCGGTTCGTGAGTGGCGCCCTGCTCCTCTCGGTGCTCCTCGGCGTGACGACGTACGGGACCGTTCGGCGCCTACTGATCGATGAACGAGAGGCGAATTCGGTGGAGCAAGCCGTCAGCGACGCACTGCTCATTTCTGCGACGCTTCGACCGGGAGGTGCAAATCCAAGTGACTTGCTAGCTGCACTGGAACCGCCGACCCGGTCGACCGCTCTTCTCCTCCGGGATGGAGAGTGGTTCGCCGCATCGCTCCAGGTCAGGCCCGAAGACCTACCGGTGCAACTCACGGCGGTCGTCATGTCGGGCACTGCTGCCAAGCAGCGTGTCATCATCGGATCCGTTCCGTCGCTGGTGGTGGGCTTGCCGCTTCCGGGCGAGGCTGGCTCGTATTTCGAGGTCTTCTCGCTGCTCGACATCCGGACCACGATGAGCACGCTGCTGCGGGTCCTGATCGCGGCGGGGGCTTTCACGACCCTTGCCGGAGCGGTGATGGGTCGCTGGATCGCAACCCGTCTGCTTGCGCCTCTGCGTCAGGTGACCGACATCGCCCAGCGTATCGCAGCCGGCCAACTCGACAGCCGGCTGGATGAGGCCCTCGACCCCGATCTCGCCTCATTGGCGGCATCGTTCAACAGGATGGTGGACACCGTCCAGAGACGCATCGCCCTGGAGGCGCGGTTTGCATCCGACGCTGCTCACGAGCTGCGGACGCCCCTGACAACGCTGTTCACGTCGCTCTCGGTTCTCGAGGGCCGGGCGGGTGAACTCTCGAAGGAAGGTGCCGAAGCGCTCGGGCTCATGGCCAAAGACGTGAGGCGGCTCGAAGCCACGGTGGCCGACCTCGTCGAGATCACCAAACACGATGCCGGTCTCGTCGTCGCCGAACTCGACGAGCATCCGACCACCAGTGCCGTGACGGGTGTGCTCAACAGGATGGGGCGGCACGACATCTCCGTCGACATCGACCAGCGGGCCGCACGGGCTCTGGTGAGGATCGATGAGCGCCGCCTCGAGCGCGCTCTCGCCAACTTGATCGACAATGCCACTCGCTACGCCGGTGGTGTCCACCGGATCGTCGTCGAGGGCGGAAACCACACGGTGCGGATCGCCGTCGAGGACAATGGCCCAGGGATTCCGTTCGATGAGAGGGCCCGAATCTTCGAGCGATTCGCCCGGGGTCCTGCTGCACAGCCTGGGGGTGAGCCGACCGGGAGTGGTCTCGGGCTGGCGCTCGCTGCGGAGAACGTTCGGCTCCAGGGTGGGCGAATCTGGGTGGAAGGCGGGCCCGGTGGCGGATCGAGGTTTGTGATCGAGGTGCAGGCGGAGTGGCCATGGTGACGAAGAAGATGTCTCTCCTGCTCGTCCTGCTGCTGGTCGGCGCGGCTTGTGGGGTGCCGACCCAGACTGCCCCGGAGGCTCTCGACGTCCAGGTCGACGACCTCGCCCCGGTGGTCGAATCTGAAGCAGAGGACGTGGTCGCGGTGTCGATCTACCTGGTCAGGGACGAGCAACTGGTGCATGTGACCCGCGATATCGGCGGCCCACCAGAGCTCGAGGACATTCTCCGATCCCTGCTGCTCGGTGTCACGCGCCCCGAGGATCGGGTCCGTCTGCGCACCTCGATCCCGGCAGGAACCGAGCTGTTGGGACTGGAGTGGGACGGTTCGACCGTTCACATCGACCTGAGCCGGCACTTCGCAGCCGTCGGCGGAGGGGAGGAGACCCTGGCGGTCGCCCAGGTGGTCTTGACGGCCACGAGCTTCGGGTCCGCGCAGGCCGTGGTGTTCGAACTCGAAGGCGTCCGGACCGATGTCCCGGTCGCCGACGGTCACCTCTCCACCGATGCCGTGAGAGCCTCCGACTACGAGGAACTCCTGGCGCGGTAGCTAGCCGAACCGGTAACCCACCGACCTGACGGTGTGTATCCAGGAGGCCCGTTCCTCGCCCAGCTTCGAGCGAAGCCGGCGGACGTGCACATCCACGGTGCGGGCTCCTCCGAAGTAGTCGTAGCCCCACACCTTGGCGAGGAGCTGTTCCCTGGTCCACACCCTCTTCTGATTGTCGACGAAGAATCGGAGCAGCTCGTACTCCATGAAGGTGAGGTCGAGGGGTCCGTCCCGCAGCGTCGCCTGATATGTGAGGGTGTTCAGTTCCAGGTCCTCGTACGAGAGGGTCCCTTCGGATCCGCTGGTACTCACCAGCCGGCGGAGGCGGAACCCGATCTCCTCCGGGTCCGGTGGCGAGGTCACCAGGTCGGTGATTCCGACCGCTCCTTCGATCAGAGCGAAATGGGTCGATTCGACCACCGCAAGGATCGGGATTCCCAGCGTTTCGTTGGCGTGCCCGATGTGCCTGATGCGGCGCATCGGCTCTTCGCCCAACTCGACGATCAGCAGGTCGAGATCGGCTGCATGCTCGGGCGTGAGGGCTGCAAGGTCGGTGATCGCCTTGGGCACGACCCCGGCCACGGCGAGCGCTGCGGCGAGCGCCTCTGAGCAATCCTCGGGGAACAAACCGGCGTTCATCACAGGATCGGCAGATAGGTTTCCAGCTCGAAGCGGGACACGTGCTGCTGGTAGCGGTCCCACTCTTTGCGCTTGTTACGCAAGAACCAGTCGAGGACGTGATCGCCGAGCGCCCGGCGGACGAGGTCGGAGCCTTCCATGACGTCGAGCGCCTCGGAGAGGGTCTCGGGGAGCCGTTCGATACCTGCCGCCGCCCGGTCGGCGGGGGACATCGCAAACACGTTGCCGGTGACCTCCGCAGGCAGCTCGTAACCCTTCTCGATCCCCTCCAGACCGGCGGCGATGAGCACGCTGAGAGTCAGATAGGGGTTGCATGCCGAGTCCGGCGATCGGTATTCGACCCGTACGCTCGACGGCTTGTTGCGTTTGGCGGTCGGCACCCGGACCAGGGCCGACTGGTTGTTGTGGGCCCAGGTCACGTATATCGGTGCCTCGAAACCAGCCACCAGCCGCTTGTAGGAATTGACCCACTGGTTGGTGACGGCGGTCATCTCGCGGGCGTGCCGGAGCAGTCCGGCAACGAACTGCCGGCCGATCTTCGAGAGGCCGCTCGGGTCGTCGGCGGTGTGGAAGACGTTCTCCTCGCCGGCGAACAGGGAGAGATGGAGGTGGAGGCCGCTTCCGTCGTGGCGCTCGAGCGGCTTGGGCATGAAGGTGGCGTGGATGCCGTGCTCGATCGCCACCTCCTTCACGGTGAGGCGGAAGCTCATGATGTTGTCGGCCATCGTCAGGGCGTCGGTGTAGCGGACGATGATCTCGTGCTGGGACGGGGCGACCTCGTGATGAGAGTGCTCGACGGGAATCCCCATGTTCTCGAGCGCATTGATGGTCTTGCGCCGGTATTCCTGGGCGACGTCCAGCGGGGTCAAGTCGAAATACCCGCCGTGGTCGAGGGCGCGCGGGTCGGGCCCCGAGTCGGCGAAATAGAAGTACTCGAGCTCGGGAGCCACGTAGAAGGTGTAGCCGAGGTCGGCGGCCCTCTGGAGGTTGCGTTTCAGGACCGTGCGTGGATCCCCTTCGAACGGGTTGCCGTCGGGCCTGACGATGTCGCAGAACATGCGGGCGACTATCTCGTCATCGTGCCAGGGGAGCACCTGGAAGGTGGACGGGTCCGGGACGGCGAGCATGTCCGCCTCCTGGACTCGCGCATAACCGTCGATCGACGATCCGTCGAAGGTCATCCCCTCCTCGAAGGCGGTCTCCAGTTCCTGCGGGCTGATCGAGACCGACTTCAAGAAGCCCTGGACGTCGGTGAACCACAGCCTGATGAAGCGGATTCCCCGCTCCTGGACCGTGCGAAGGACGTAATCGGCCTGTTTGGTCATCGACGGGACGGTAGTGGGGGTCGGGGTGCCTCCGTCAAGGCCGAAACCAAGCTGTAACACACAGGCCGGGGCCCGCCCAGCGACCCGCTGGGCTCGTCCTCCGGAGCGAAGCGAGGGAGGAAGGTTCCTGGAGGCGAGCGAGGCGAGCCGAGAGGTAGGAGGCTGCCCCCCCTACCTACCGGCCTGCGGCCGGAAGGGACCTTCCACCACTTCGTGGGGGACGAGAAAGCGCCCGACCCAAAACCTCTAGAAGACCTCGGGGCACCAGGGCTGCGGGTCCCAGGTGAACATCTCGTCGAGGCGGCGTGCAGTTTCGCCGTCCGCGACCACCCGGCCGGCCCGCACCAACTCCCGGAACCGTGCCCTGCCGAGATAGGCAGAACCGAGATCTTCCAGGTCGAGTTCGACGTCGGGGGCGCGATCGGTGGGGACGCAGGTCGATTCGATCCCGTCGGTCTCCAGGAGCCATGAGGACGGGTTCCCGGCGATGGGGTCGTGGATGCGCATCACCGCCGCGCCCGCGGAGTCGTAGTGACGCGCCGTCAGGGCAGCAGGTACGTCGAGGAGGCAGATCCACAACGCGTCGGAGAGCTCAGGGGTGGCCCGCCTGTTCGATGCGAGCAGGTCGAAAACCGGGTCGTCCACGGGCCGATCCCAGGCGGTGATCTTGGTGGCGAGATCGTGACCCATCACGACCTTGAGCAACCCCGAGAATGCCGAAGCCTCGGTGCCGATGATCTCGACGATTCGCACCTCGTGGGCCCCGTGGCCGCCCTCCCATCCTTCCTTGACCCGGAACTGGGCGTATCCGTTGGGACTGCCGTCAGGTGCATGGGAGATGACGAAACGAAAAGCGGTGGCGCCGTCGCGGCGGTCGGGTCGGTCGTGGAGCCTCTGGTGTCTCCACCATGTGTCGCTGCGGGCGAACATCCCCGGCCGGGTTTTCCTCACCGCGTCGTACACCTGAGGCAGGATCTCGGCCGCGGTGGCGGCGTCCACGAACCGCGCCGTGGCCGGTTCGGGCGCCAGTCGGTGAAACTGAGCGTGTCTCGGGTCGATCTCGTACTTCAACCCGACGGAGGCGAGCCCGAACCCGAACCTGCCATAGATCGCAGCATCCGACGCCCACAGGCCGGCGATCGGGTCCCCTCTCTCACGAGCTTCCTCGAAATGCGCCGTCATCAGTTGGCGGAGGACCCCTCGGCGCCGGTGTGATGCGAGGACGGTGACCATCGTCGTGCCCGCGCACGATGCCGCTCCTCCAGGGACGGTCAAGTCGAGCGTGAAGGCCCCGAGGGTTCCGACCATGTCTGGGCCGTCGAAGGCGCAACGGGCTCTCTCGACCTCGAACGTCGATGAGAACCGATCGAACATCTTCTTGCGGTCGTCGTCGTCATCGGGGAGATCGAAGGCGAAGGGCCCGCTCATGGCGAGCACGAATGCCTCGATCTCGTCTGTCCCGATCTGTCGGATGTCGATGGGCATCAGCCTGATATGCCGGCCAGAGCCCGTCCTGCTTCCAAGGCCGAAGCGAAAGCGGCGACACCCTGATCGAACTGGGCCACCGCGGCCAGACGGGGCTCGGAACCGGGCCCTCTGAACCCTTCGATGACGTTGAGGGATTCCTCGGCGATCACGGTGGAAGCGGTCACGATGCGGTCGTGGACCTCCTCGTACCCGGGCGGGGGTGTGAGAGCCTCTGCGGTGCCCGCCCATTCGGCTATCTGTTCGGACAGGGTGACGAACCGCCCCTCGGCGGTGGCGAAGTCGATCTGCTTGGGGTCGGCGTCCCACGCCGCGTTGATGGTGGCCATCTCCGTCTGGAAGCCGGTCAGTTGTGTGCCCAGCGCCGCAAGCGAGTCGATGTACGACTGGGCGACGGGATCGACCGGGGTGGTGGCTCCGGTGGTTCCGGTGCCATCGGTCGGGGTGCTGGTGGTGGTGGTCGTCGTGGCTTCTGAGGTTGTGTTGGTCAGCGGATCGACCTGGACGTCCGCCTCCGGAAGCTGCCGCACGAACACATATGTGAACAAGACCATGCCGAGCACCACGAGCGGTAGGAGCCAGCGGCCAGGGCGAGGGTCGGGATTGGAGGCCATCGTTGATGGGGACGATAGTGCGGCAGGAAGCCGATCAACCCTCTTGTCGGGACCGCAGCGGCTTCGTACTTTCGGGCCATGGAAGAAAACGACCGCGAAGAACTCGCATCGATACCCTGGGACTACCTCGCCACCGAATCCAGGCCCGACATCCGCCGCTGGGTCACCATCGGATCGGTTGCCGTGGCGGTTCTCGCGGTGAGCGCCTCGGCCTCCCGGACCCTGTGGTCCTCCGATCCTGCTCCTCTTCCCCTCCCGGCGCCGGTAGAGGTCGAGGCCCCGACCACCACCACGACGGCCTCGCCCCTAACCGAGGCCGACCTCTTCGGGTTCGATGCGGATGCTGCCCGTCTGGCGGCGGTGGGTCATGCCCAGTGGTTCGTTCACCGGTACATGACCGCCGAAGGCGAGGGTCCGCGGACCTTCGTCGAGTCGATCATCCCGGTGGAGGCGGTGCAGGTCGGCGCCGCGAGATTCGCCGTGGTCCTGGTGGTCCGATCTCTCCATGCCGGCGAGGATGAGGGCTATGTCCGCTCGCCGGACCTTTCGATGGAGGTGGTGGTCGATGTCGGCGAGCAGGGTCCCCGCGTCATCGACTGGCCCGGCCCACCG
Source organism: Acidimicrobiia bacterium (assembly GCA_041567215.1). Classification (GTDB taxonomy): domain Bacteria; phylum Actinomycetota; class Acidimicrobiia; order Spongiisociales; family ZC4RG35; genus JBFGRR01. The sequence goes on from JBFGRR010000021.1 coordinate 11,506, forward strand.
TCGGAAGAGACCCCGGCAGGGCCTCCGCTCGTTTCGGGCCTCACTCCCGCATCACCCCCACGGGAAATGCTCGAGCGTGCCGCGGCAGGCGGCGGCGAGTTCGTCGAGGCCGCCACGGACGGGCGGGCATGGCGCTTCCTCTTCGAGCGGGTCGATCAGGCCGGGATCAGCCGTCTCGTCGCCGTCTGGTTGAGCGCCGACGGCTATCCGATACCGGCAGGCGGGTTTCAGCCGTAGTGCTCTTCTAGGATCTCGACGGCGGCCGGTTGGATGGTGTCCCAACTCGCCTCGGGGGATTTTGAGAGCGTCACGAAGTCGGCAGTCAGGAACACGTTGGTGACCCCGTCTATGGCCAATAGCGCTTGCGCCATGGGATCCTCCGTCGCCTTCCCGGCCGGGAACGACACCGGTCCGCCGACCGCGACACCCACCGTGAACTTCAGGGCGTTCGGGTTCGGCGTGTGGTCGATTCTGATGGCCATGATGGACCCGGAGGCTACCCGAAGCGGGGCTGGTAGATGACCATCGGTGTCGACGTGGGAGGGACCTTCACCGACCTGGCCTCGTGGGACGGGAGCAGGCTTCACGTAGGGAAGACATCCTCCACGCCCGACCAGTCCGACGGCGTCGTGGCGGGGAGCGCCGGTTTGATCGCGGCACCCGTGGATCGGATGATCCACGGCACGACCGTCGCCACCAACGCACTCCTGGAGAGAGCCGGCGCCCGGACCGCCCTGGTCACGGAGGAGGGTTTCGAGGATGTGATCGAGATCGGCCGCCAGCACCGGCCATCGCTCTACGATCCGTTCGCCGACCGTAGCGAGCCGCTGGTGCCTCGGTCCCGGAGGATCGGCTGGCGGCCGGGGTCCCCGATCGGGCCGATCGACGCAGAGGCGGTCGCGGTCTGTCTTCGCTACTCGTTCAGGGATCCTTCCGCGGAGTTGGAGGTCGACGCCGAGCTCGCCACCACCGGCATCCCCGTGTCCCTCTCGCACCGGGTCGCGCCGGAGTTCCGGGAGTTCGAGCGTGCTTCGACGACCGTCGTCAACGCCTACCTCCGGCCGCGAGTCGAGGAGTACCTCGCCAGGCTGCAGGAGAAGGTCGTCCCGCGCCTCGCCGGCTCGGTGATGGTGATGCGCTCATCGGGCGGATTGATGACCGTCGGTGATGCTGCCGCCGTGCCGGCGGCGATACTCCTGTCCGGCCCCGCCGGCGGCGTGGTGGCCGCCGCGGCCATCGGGGATGCTCTCGGCCATCGTCGTGTGATCTCGTTCGACATGGGAGGAACCTCCACCGACGTCTGTCGGATCGAC
>JBFGRR010000022.1:0-12564 GCA_041567215.1 Acidimicrobiia bacterium
CACTGCTCGTGCTCGGCGCGGCGGGGGGCGTCGGTTCAGCCGCCGTGGAGGTGGGCAGTGCCCTCGGCGCCCGGGTGATCGCCGCCGCCTCCTCACCCGGAAAGCTCGAGTTCTGCCGCGCTCTAGGAGCTGCGGACACCATCGACTACACCCGGGAGGACCTCAAGGTGAGAGTCAGGGAGTTGACGGGCGGGGTGGGTGTCGATGTCGTTTTCGACCCGGTCGGGGGCGAACTCTCGGAGGCATCTCTTCGTGCGACGGCCTGGGGTGCCCGATTCCTGGTCATCGGATTTGCGGATGGGCAGATCCCGTCTCTGCCGCTCAATCTCCCCCTGCTGATGGAGCGCTCGATCATCGGCGTCTACTGGGGAGCGTGGGTTGAGAGGCACCCGTCGGCTTCAGCCAGGAACTTCGGGGTTCTCGGCGCGATGGTGGCCGACGGCCGGATACGCCCTCGAGTCTCGGGCGAGTTCGGACTGGACGATCATGGCGAGGCATTCGCCACCCTCACCGAGCGTCGCGCATTGGGCAAGGTCGTCCTGATCCCCTGAGGCGCCGTCGACGGGGCGATTTCGACCTACCCCGATCGCAGGCTCGTCCCCGCTGTGCCTCGCCTAGCTCCTGTCGATCGTCACCTCGAACCCTCGTCTCGCCATCGCGGCCATGAAGGCGGCGTGGGGAACTGCCTCCTCGAGCTTCACCACCCCGCGACGGACGTTTCCGCGGGCGATGAAGTGAGCCATCGTCGAGGCATGCCAGCCGGTGAGCTTTTCCATCGCCGTGAACGCGGTGGCCGGATCGAACCGCTCTACGAGGTCCACGACCACCTTGGCGTCGCCGGCGCCCTCGGCGACGGCTCTCATGACGCAAACGTCGTCGAGCGGCCCCTCGACCAGCTGCGGTTCGAGCAGCCGGTGGTAGACCTCCCGAGGTGACACCCCGGCGGCATCGGGCTCCTCGCTGAACAGCCCGAGTTCCTTGAAGGCTGCGAACTTGGCGAAGTGGCCCGGGTAGCGGAGGGTCTTGTTCTCGTAGGTGTCGAGCTTGCCTTCGAACGTGTAGGGCACGGTCGAGGTGCCTCCCGATGTGACGAAGGCCTCGAGAGTTCCGAGACCGGGGAATTCGACCTCCTCCAGTTCCGTGAGAGCCGGCACGGGTGTCGGCTTGCCATCCCTGAGGAACAGCGCCTCGCCGTCGTACTCGTTGGTCAGTCCGTTGATGTGGAAGAACAGTCGGTAGCCGTACGGACCGCGCGGATCCTGCGGGAGTCCCCCGTCGAACAGGCGGACCGACTTCGGCTTCGTGCCCGCATCGGCGAGGAGGTCGGCCGCAAAGAGACCCATCGTGTTGTTCATCCCCGGCCCCATTCCGCAGTCCGGGACGATGGAGATGCCGGCTTTGGCCGCATCGCTGTCACGCTCGAGCTGCAGTAGGACCGTTGGGGTGTGGCCTCCGAGGTCGACCATGCCGGTGGCGGACCGGATCGCTGCTTCGGTGCAGCCCGGGATCAGCCGGAAGGGGGTGGCACACACCATCACGTCGACGCCTTCGAGCACCGCGGTGACGGCCTCGACATCCGACGCATCGACCACGACCGCCGTGCACTTCTCGGTCCCCGTCAGTCGGTTCACCCGCTCGGCAGAGGCCTCTGCAGCCTCTCGAGAAGAGTCGGCGAAGACCACCTTCTCCGCCTCACCGTTCAGCGCCAGGTCGTAACCGGCCGCGGTGCCCTGCCGCCCGGAGCCGAGGACGAGGTAGACGAAGCTCATGAGGAAGCTCCGAGGATGAAGGAGCGCACATCGGTTGCGAACCGGCGGTGCGACTCCCGATGCACGTACATCATGTGGCCGGCCTCGTAGTAAGTCATGTGCACCCGCCGGCGCTGCTCCTCGGTCAGGCCCATGTGGGAGAAGGTGTACTCGCTGGCCTTGTGGGGGGTGGCCAGATCGAAGTACCCGTTGGCGACGAGAACCGCCATGTGCCGGTTGCGTGCCATCCCCTGGCGGAGGGACTCGGACGTGTCCACGATGGCGTTCTTGAAGTCCTCGTAGTCCCAGGACTCGTGGACCTCCATGCTGAGCACTTCGTACGGAAGGTCGCTCTCGTAGCCGAGTTCACCTCGCAGATAGTCGTTGAAGGTGGCGGCGAAGTGGCCCGAGATCGCGTCGTGCGCCGGATCGGACTCCAACATGTCACCCGCGGTGAACCTGTCGGAGCCGGTGTACCGGGAGTCGAGCCGCCCGACCGTGAGTCCCTCGCTCCGGCGCAACTCCTTGCAGAACCGGAGGATCTCGATGCGCATGCGGTAGTCCTCGAGATAGTCCTTGGGCATGCCCGTATAGCCCGACAGTCGTTCCACGACCGTTCGCGTCGTGTCGGTGTCGAGCTGGTCGCCCTGGAGCAGCGCTGTGGCGTACTCGCCGAATGCCCAGGCCTCCACCTCGTCGAGGAATTCCCGCAGCGGTTTGTCGCGATGTTCGGCGGCCACCCGCTTGTGGAACCAGGCGGTCGCGGCGTAGGTGGGCAGGAAGACCACGTAGGGAAGGTCATGGCCGACGCTGAAGGTCCAGGTCTTCCGATCGAACGGGCCGGTCAGGAAGTTGAGGATCGCCGACACCAGGATGATCCCGTTGAAGTAGATGCCGTGGCGATCGAGCAGGTAGGCGGCGAGACCTGCCGAGCGGGTGGTGCCGTAGCTCTCCCCGGCGAGGAACTTGGGGGATGCCCACCGCTGGTGTCGGGTGAGGTAGATCCTGATGAACTCGCCCACGGACTCGATGTCCCGCTTGAAGTGGTGGTACTTCTTCTGCTCCTCGCGGGGGATGCCCCGGCTGTAGCCGGTTCCGACGGGATCGATGAACACGATGTCGGCCACATCCAGGAGCGACTGCTCGTTGACCACGAGCCTCCCCGGGAGCGGACCGGGCATCCCGTCGTCGTCGAGGTCGACTCGCTTCGGTCCGAATGCGCCCATGTGCAGCCAGACAGATGAAGAGCCCGGTCCGCCGTTGAACGCGAAGACCACCGGGCGAGAAGCGGGGTCGTCCACGTCGCTGCGGGTGTAGGCGGTGAAGAAGAAGGATGCGAGTTTCTTCCCATCCTCCTCCCTGAGCAGCACTCTCCCGGCCTGGGACCGGTAGGGGATCTCGTTGCCGTCGATGACCATGGTGTGGTCGCGCTCGACGATGTCCTCTTCGTAGTGAGGAGGCGGCGGCTCCGGCGCGGTCTCGGCGGTCTCGGTCTTGGTGTTCGTGGGGTCGTCGGACATCTGCGGGAGGGTAGATCTACCGCAACCCGGCTACATCCGATACACGCCGAAGACGTCGGTTCCCTTCACGGGCGCCGAATGGGTGGCCGACAGGGCGATGCCGAGCACGGTCCGGGTGTCGCGTGGGTCGATCAGACCGTCATCTCTGATCCTCGCCGTGGAGAAGTAGGACTGCTCCTCGTAGGAGATCTGCGCTTCGATCAGAGCGGTCCTCTGGGCGTCGGCTTCCTCGTCGAAAGGAACGCCGTGCGACTCTGCCGCGGCCTTCGAGATGATCGACATCACTCCGGCCAGTTGCTTGGGGCCCATCACCGCCACTTTGTGGCCCGGCCAACCAAAGACGAAACGAGGGTCGTAGGACCGGCCGCTCATGCCGTAGTTGCCCGCTCCATACGACGATCCCGCCATCACCGAGATGTGGGGCACCGTCGAGTTGGCCACCGCGTTGATCATCTTGGCGCCGTCCTTGATGATCCCGCGTTGCTCGTAGTCCTTTCCGACCATGTAGCCCGTGGTGTTGTGGAAGAAGATGAGCGGGGTGTCGTAGCGGTTACACAGCTGGATGAACTCCGTGACCTTATGAGCCTCCTCCGAGAAGATCACCCCCTGCTGATTGGCGATGACACCGACCGGGAATCCATGGATCGATCCCCATCCCGTCACCATCGAGGTGCCGTAGAGAGCCTTGTACTCCTCGAACCGCGATCCGTCGAGAATGCGTCCCAGGATCTCGCGCTGGTCGAAGGGAACCCTGAGATCCGCCGAGATGATTCCGAGGATCTCGTCCGGATCGTGGATGGGTTCATCAGGGGACGAGGTCGGGCCACGGCCTTGCTTCTGCCAGTTGAGGTGGGCGACGATCTCGCGTCCGATGCGCAGCGCGTCGAGTTCGTCTTGCGCGAAGTAGTCCGAGAGTCCGGAGACCCGGGAGTGCATCTCGGCACCTCCCAACTCCTCGTCGGTCGACTCCTCGCCGGTGGCCATCTTGACCAGCGGCGGGCCGCCCAGGAACACCTTGGCGCGCTCTTTGACCATCACCGAGTAGTCGCACATGGCCGGGATGTAGGCGCCTCCCGCCGTGGAATTCCCGAAGACGAGGGCGACCGTGGGAATGCCGAGTTTGGAGAGTTGCGTGAGGTTCCTGAACCACTTGCCGCCGGTGATGAAGACCTCGGCCTGGTCGGGGAGATCGGCACCGCCGGATTCGACGAGGTTGACGAGCGGCAAGCGGTTCTGGCGGGCGATGTCCTGGGCGCGCAGGGTCTTGGCGAGGGAGTAGCGGTTCGATGAACCCGCCTGTGAAGTGGGGTCGCTGGCCGAGACCACACACTCGACGCCCGAGATGATGCCGATCCCGGTGACTGCGTTGGCGCCGAGGATCTTTCCCGAGTCCCATGCGGCCAGAGTCGAGAGCTCGAGGAATGGGCTGTCTCGATCCACCAGCAGTTCGATACGTTCCCTGGCGAGGAGCTTGCCGCGCTGGTGGTGGCGATCGATGTATTTCTGTCCACCGCCCAGCCGGGCCTCGGCCATCAGCTTCTCGAATTGGGCGAGCTTCTCGAGGCTTGCTGCACGATTGGCGCGGTAATCCTCCGACCTGACGTCGAGTCGCGTGGGGATGACCTGCATGGGAGTTGGAGGCTAGCCGTGCGCTGCCCGCGCGACCGTCTGTCGGCGGTGTGGGGCCGGCCGGCAGATTGCGCCGTCGCCAGGCGTACAGTGCCGGCGAAGAGAGGAGCCGCAGTGCAGTCGGTTGACACCCTGAAGCAGATGATCGACCGGGAGATCGGTGTTTCCGATTGGGTCCAGATGACCCAGGAGCGGATCGATGGTTTCGCCGAGGCCACCGGAGACCATCAGTGGATTCATTCCGACCCGGTCAAGGCGGCTGCCGGCCCGTTCGGGGCCACCATCGCCCACGGCCTTTTGACCCTCTCGGTAGCCGAGGCCGGTGTGGTGGCGATGGGTCTTCCGGAGGTGGACGAGCCGCGCATGCTGGTCAACTACGGCACCGACCGGGTCAGGTTCCTGTCGCCGGTGAAGGTCGACTCCCGGGTCAGGACCCGCGCCCGTCTCTCTTCGGTCGAAGAGATCGCCGGCGGAGCCAGGTTCTCTCTTCACATCACCGTGGAGATCGAGGGGGAGGAGAAACCGGCGATGGTGGCCGAGATCGTCTCGCTCGCCTACTGGTGATCAGGCCTCGTCGAGCAGGATCACGCTTTCGTCGTAGCGTCTGACGGCGCCGGCTCTGAAACGGGTCGCCACGAAATCGTCCAATCGGCGCTGCTTGAGCGAGGTCGGCTCGCGGAAGTGGAGCATGTCCAGGGGGTAGTCCAGCCGGAGCACGCGTCCCGGGACCACGAATCTGGTCACTCCCGCGGGTAGAAGGCGACGCGAATCGGCCGCCTGGAGAACGTCGTCCATGGTGAAGCGCGGATAGATCACCAGGGCACCTTCTTCGGGATCCAGGTCCGACGTGGTGCGAATCACCGTACCCAGGCCGGCACACGTGTCCGCCAGTCGCGCCAGCACGGTCGCCAGGTCGCCTTCCCCGTCGAACGACAACGACCACCGGTCTCCGCCGGGGAGAACCAGATGGCCGCTACCCGGGGTCGGTTCGCGGGACAGGACTATTCCGGGCATCTGGCGAATGATGTCGGCGAGGTCGTCGAGATCATCCGAGAGGACGAGGTGATTCCACTCCGCGAGCCTGACGTCGTGCTGCGCCACGTTCTGGACCACGATGTGGTCACATCCGAGCTTCCTCAGGGCAGCGAGTCGCGTCGCACCGTCGAGCACCATGTGCCCCCCGCCGTTGGCGAGGACCACGATCGGATCCCGGAGCAATCGCGCCGAGGCGAGCCTCTCGGACAGGGCGGTGACCCGCGCCGGTTGGGCGCGCTCGTGCGGCTGCACCGTTTCGCAGTCCACGATCAGCAGTCCGAGCCGGTTCAACTCAGGCTCCGACCGCCACCGACGACGATCACCTCGCCGGTGACATACCCGGATTCGGTCAGGAAGGCCACCACGTCGGCGACCTCTGATGGCTCCCCCATGCGGCCGAGGGGAATCGCCGAGACCATCTTCGCCCTCACCTCAGAAGGGATGGCCATGGCCATCTCGGTTCCGATCAAGCCGGGTGCGACGGCGTTGACCCGTACCCGCGGCGCGAATTCGAGAGCGAGGGCCCGGGTCATGCCCACCAGGCCTCCCTTCGACATGGAGTAGTTGAACTGGCCGAAGTTGCCCAGATACGCCCTGGAGGCGATGTTGATCACAGCGGCGCCCTCGTGCATGTGTGGGTGCAGGGCTCTGGTCAGGCGGTAGGGGGCGCCGAGGTTGACGTCGATCACGGCGACGAAGTCCTCGTCGGTCATGTTGACGAGGCGGGAGTCACGGGTGATTCCGGCGTTGTTGACGAGGATGTCGAGACCCCCGGCCTCTCCGACCTCGCGGACCACTGCGGCGATCCCCTCATCGGAGGTCAAGTCGGCTTCGACGGCGACCACCGCTGCTCCGGCGGTCTCGAGTTCCAGGGCGGTCTCGGCCAAGGCCGGTGACAGGTCGACGAGCACGAGCAGATGGCCGTCGCCCCCGAGACGCTCGGCGATGGCCCGGCCGATGCCACGGGCGGCTCCGGTCACCACGGCCACGCCTGCTCTCATGGCAGCGCCTTGCCTATGTGGTCTGTCCCGAGGCGGACCAGTTCGCCGCTCGTTCCTCCGCCGAGCAGGTTGACGATCCAGCGGGCTGCAATGTCTGGCGGGGTGTCGTAACCGACCGAGAGCGTGTTCACCGGAGTCCCGGACTTGGCGAACTCAGCGGCGGCCGTCCGACAAGCAGAGAGGAGCCCGGTGGCCACCATCGCCTCCGGAGCACCGCGGCGACCGAGTAGGTCGTCGCCGTTGACGACGAAGACGATCGGTGCCTGAGCCCGGGCCGACCGGCGTGCCAGCTCGAAGGCTTCCGACAGCTCGGCCCTGACCGAGGGCCAGTCACCAGCGATCGGTCCGGCTTCGAACACGAGCCCGTCGTCACAGCTGCCCGGCGACAACCCGCCGGCGAGGAGGGCCTCTTCTATCGAGGGCGATGTTCGGATCAAAGCCTGCACGGGGGCAGGCTAGACGGCCCTCAGCGACGCCAGTATCGAGCAGGGAAGGTCATCCCCAGGACTGGCCCCGAGCGCGCAGACCGGACCAAGAGGTGCCGGACCAGGAGGTGCCGGACCAGGAGGTGCCGGACCACGAGGTGCCGGACCACGAAGTCCCGGACCAGGCCATGTCGGACCACGAGGTCCCACTCCAGGAGGTCCCGCTCCAGGAGGTGCCGGACCAGGAGGTCCCGCTCCAGGAGGTCCCGGACCAGGAGGTCCCGCTCCAGGAGGTCCCGGACCAGGGGGCTCCGTTCCAGTGCCCGCCCGACCAGAAGGTGGTCACGCAGTCCTGGGCGGCCCGTCGGTCCGAGGGGTTGTTGGCACACCATCCGGTCCAGGGCCGGCCCATGATGTCCTTCTCTCCCCGGAGAACCACCCCGTTGTTGGTGAGATGGTCGGATCCGCGTGCCGCCTCGATCGAGCCGTTGCCGACCGACTCCTTGTGCTTCTGGGTGGCGTCCTTGAGGGGCGCCGTGGGCGCGAGTCGTGCGGCGCCGAGGTCGAGGTGCCCGCTGCCCTGGCACGCGGGCGAGGCCAGCGGCATCGGCTGTGCGGTCGACTTGAGCAGCATCTTGAGCTGACCCGGGGTGATCGTCGGGCGCTGCTGGATGATCAGTGCGGCGGCACCTGACACGATTGCCGCCGCCTGGCTGGTGCCCGAGCCCAGGAAGAACCGGTCGTTCACCACGGCTTCCGCATGAGCGGCGTCGGCGGTGGAGCCCGGGTTGCGGAGCGACACGATCGATTTGCCCGGGGCCACGAGGTCCACGGTGCGGTCGGTGCCGCAGTTCGAGAAGCCCGCGACGATGTCGTCTGAGGGGGTTGGCGTGTCGTTCTCGACGCTGGCGCCGACTGCGATTATGTATGGGGAGATGGCCGGGTTCCTGAGGGGGGCGGCGTTGCCATCGTTGCCGGCTGCGACGACCACGGTGATCCCCGCCTTCCAGGCCCTCTCGACGACATACGCCAGCGGGTCGATCTGATAGGGCTGGATCGAGTTGGTCCCGAAGGAGAGGTTGAGAACCCGGATGTTCAGACCGGGGTCGTTCCTGCGCTGGATCACCCAGTCGATTGCGGCGATCACCTGGGAGACATCGACGGAGCCTTCGCGGTCTCCCACCTTGACATTGATGATCCTCGCTCCGGGAGCCATGCCCAGGAAGTCCGTGGAGTTCCCCGGCGCGATGACGGCGCCGTCGTCACGGCCGGCGATGATGCCGGCCAGATGGGTCCCGTGGCCATAGGTGTCGAGGTGCCGGAAGCGGTCCGACTGGGACTCGAAGGAGAGGTCGGCGCCGTTGATGATCTTGCCGGGGGTGGTCAGACCGTTGACCGGTACCACTCCGGTGTCGATGAGTGCGACGCCGACACCGGCGCCGGTCCACCCCGCATTCCAATACTCCGAGGCGCCCGTGACCGAGTTGGTGATCCAATACATCGAGCCGGCGTATTGGGTCGGGGCCGCGCCCGAGATGAAGCCAGCGTCCTCCCATCCGGCTTCGTAACCGGGTGTGGCGGTATCGCCGGCCACCAAAGGGCTGTCGGTCGGCGACAGCATGGACGTGGATTCGGCTGCCGCCGGTAGAACACCTGCGAACACCAAGAAAGACGAAACGACGATCAATGCGCGCAAAGACATTCCGCGCTCTAGCTTCCCAGCGCTGGACAGCACTCCAGACTCCTATCTGTACCCTGTGGAATTCATCGGCCGAACGGCCCTGAAATCCGGAGCGTCATCACGATCACGCGCGCACTGACTAGTCCGCCCGGCTGGTCGGTGTCAGGTCGTCAGGAGCTCGGAGATGATCTCGGCGGTGTGCTCGCCCAGCATCGGCGGTGGCCTGCCGATCACCGCATGCGACCCGTCGAAGCGTATCGGGGAGCCGGTCAAGCGGATCGGGCCGATGCCCGGGTGTTCCACGGACAGGTCCATGCCGTTGTGCACCACCTGCGGGTCGGCGAAGGTCTCGTGGATGGACAGAACGCGCCCCACCGGGATGCGGGCGTCTGTGAGGAGTCCGACCCACGCTTCGGTGGTGTCTGCGGCGAAGATGTCCTGCAGGGCGTGGGCGAGTTCGACCCGTCCACGCATCCGATGCTCGTTGGTGGGGTAGGCACCGAGTAGGTCGGGACGGCCCAGGGCCAGGCAGAGCCTCTCGAAGTGGGCGTCGGAGACGATGGCGAGGGTCATGTACCCGTCCGAAGTCCCGAAGGCCTGGTTGGGAGCGAGGAACGGCGAGGCGGTCCCCATCTTCGGGGGCTGTCGACCCGACTGGAATGCGAGCGAATTCCAACCCGACTGCACCGCCAGGAGGCCGTCTCTAAGCGAAACGTCGACACGGCCGCCACCGCCGGCAACCAGTCTGGCGCACACCGCGAGGGCGAGATTCGTTCCCGCCACGTAGTCGCCGATGGTGGTAGCCGTCTTCTGCGGAGGACTACCCGGTTCGCCGGTGATCGACATCATCCCCGACTCGCCCTGAAAGATGATGTCGATGCCGGTTCTCTCGGCATAGGGCCCCGTGGCCCCGAAGGCGGAGACGACACCGAAGACGACAGCTGGGTTGTCGGCCCTGATCGCCTCCTCAGAGAGGCCGAGGCGCTCCATGACACCGAGGCGGAGGTTGTGGATCACCGCGTCGGCCGTGGCGCACAGCCGGCGCGCCAGATCCCGGTCACGCTCGGTCTTGAGGTCCAAGACGACGCTTCGCTTACCTCGGTTCACGGCCAGGAAGAACGCCGACTCGTCCCCGACGAAGGGCCCGAAGCCTCGCCCGAGGTCGCCGGAGGGCGGCTCCACCTTCACCACCTCCGCGCCGAGGTCGGCGAGGAGCATTCCTGCGTAAGGCGCCGCGATCAGATTCCCGAACTCGACCACCCGGATTCCAGACAGCGGGGCGGTCACTCTCCGACGCTACCGAAGGTCCGCGGCGAGTTCGGAGATCAGCCGTCCGGCACCGGAGATGACCGGCTCGCCGTGTCCAAAGTAGACGGTGTCCGCACCCAGACCTGCGAGCTTCTGGATGGACGCATTGGCCAGATCCATGTCGGCGGTGAATCTCGGGTTGGCCCCGATCACTCCACCATCGGCACCGTTCATGGCGTCACCGGCAACCAACACGGAGCGGTCGGGGTCGAACACCGAGATGTGTCCTGGTGTGTGGCCCGGAGTCTCGATGATCTGGAGCCCGAAAACCTCGTCCCCGTCTCCGACGGCGTTCACCGGCCTCGGCGACCGGATGGCGTCGAGATCGGCCGCACCTGCGTGAGCAGATGCCGAAGACGCCCTGCGCATGACGGCTTCAGCGCTCCCTATGTGATCGGCGTGGAGATGAGTGAGGATCAGGTGGTCGGTCGAGTCCCAGCCCTGTCCAATCGATGCCAGCCCCGCCTCGATGTCGTCTTCACTCCCGGCGACTCCGGTGTCCACGATGACCGTGCGCCGGTTCCGGGCGAGGATGTAGGCCGAGACGAACCCGAAGGACACCCGATGCCAGCCGTCCTCCCCACCAGCGTCGTTCTCTCGCGCACAGGATGCGGCCGTGAGACCGAGGACCGCCACGGCCACGGTGCCCTGTACCAGTTCCTTGACGAAGAGCCTTCGGCCGAGTCTTCGCACCATGGCTAGGAAGCTACCTCGACCACCATCGAGATGCCCTGCCCCACCCCGATGCACATCGTGGCCAGGCCGAACCTCCCACCCCGTCGGCGCAGTTCGTGGATGAGGGTCGTCAGGATTCGCGCACCGGAGCAACCCAGCGGGTGGCCCAGCGCGATCGCTCCGCCGTTGACGTTGACCCGACTCTCGTCGAGGCCTAGTTCCCTGATGCATGCGATCGATTGGGCCGCGAAAGCCTCGTTGAGTTCGATGAGGTCTAGGTCGCCGATCGACAGGTCGGCCCGCTCGAGGGCCTTCCGGGTGGCCGGGACCGGTCCGATTCCCATGATGTCGGGGTGGACTCCCGCCGCAGCCGACGAGACGATACGAGCGATGGGTTCGAGCCCGTGTTGGCGGAGGCCGTGCTGCGTTGCCAGGAGCAGCGCCGCCGCGCCGTCGTTCATCGGAGAAGCGTTCCCCGCCGTGACCGTGCCCTCGGATCGGAAGACCGGCCGCAGGCGGGCGAGGGCTTCCAGGGAGGTGTCGGGTCGCGGGCCCTCATCGGCGGTGATGCGAACACTGGATCGGCCTCGCGCATCCTGCGGCGCCTCGATGGGCACGATCTCGTCCGCGAACCGGTCGGTCCCCTGCGCCTCCACCGCCTTGCGATGGCTCATCAGCGCGAAGGCGTCCTGGTCCTCGCGTGACACGCCGTAGCGGATCGCCACCTCCTCGGCGGTCTCACCGAGACCGATGCAGCCGTGGAGCCTCCGCATCTTGGGGTTGACGAGACGCCACCCGAGGGTCGTGTCCACGAACTCCGGGTTGCCGGTGGGGAAGGCCCGATCGGGTTTGGGCATCACGTATGGCGCCCGGCTCATCGATTCCGATCCACCGGCGACCATCACGTCTCCCCAGCCCGAGGCGAGAGCATGACCCGCCTGGGCGACCGCCTGGAGCCCGGAGCCACACAGCCTGTTGACCGTCACCCCCGGTATCCGGTCCGGGAGACCGGCGAGGAGGCCCGCCATCCGGCCCAGGTTCCGGTTGTCTTCGCCGGCCTGGTTGGCGGCGCCCCAGACGACGTCCTCGACGGCGCTTGGATCGACGGATGGATTGCGCTCGAGCAGTGAACCGATGCTGTGTGCCGCCAGATCGTCTGGCCGCACGTGGGCGAGCTGGCCCCCGAGACGGCCCATCGGCGTGCGGCAGGCGTCGACTATGTAGGTGTCCACGAGGTCATGGTGCCACGCATCCGGGCCCCGGGGCGAGCGGTCCGGGGATGATCTGGGGCATGAGCGCGCCGGCGGTGTCGGTCCCCGTGCGCCTGTCGGCTACCAGTCGGATGAGTAGGTCACCAGCGACTGCATGTAGTTGGCGCGCTCGAAGGCGCCCGGATCCGGCGCAGCCTTCTGGCTCAGGCTCCCCTTCGCCTGGTGAACGGAGTTGTAGCCGTGGTCGGTGAGCCACTCGGCGAGCCCGGCGCGCACCTTCCCCAGCTGGCCCGGTCCGTTGCGAAGCAGGCTCGAGGCCATCATCGTCACG
>JBFGRR010000023.1:0-12387 GCA_041567215.1 Acidimicrobiia bacterium
CCCGGCGGATCATTGCACCGAGTTGCCCGTTGAAGTCATTCATGTTCGTCTGCCCACCACGAATAGTGCCACCCTACCACTCTGAGTGGCGGATTTGATGGGCTTTCTTGGCGAGAATCCCCGCGGCTCCCACCACGGCCGCGGTCTCCACCCGCAGCACCCGCCCGGAAAACGACACTGTCATGGCGTCGTCGGGGATCTCGTCCTCCGCCCAACCTCCCTCCGGGCCCACGGCCAGAGTCAATTCCTGCGGTGGCTCCGGCATCTCGCCGCCGTCGCGGTCGGCGAACCAGACGGCGCCCTCCAGGTCCCCGATCCGCACCGAGACGTCTTCGATCCTCGTCAACCACGCTCCCCTGCTCTGCTCCAACGACGAGACCAACCAGGAGGTGGCTCGGTCCACTCTGGGTGGTCGTGTGGCCCCGAACCGCGTCTCCAACCAGACGATCCGATCGACTCCCAACTCACCCAGCTTCTCCACGAGAAACCGGGCACGCTCTTTCGATCCCGGTGCGGCTACGGCAATGGTCAGGAGCGGGGTTTCCCGACCGACCATCCGCTCCACGCCGCGAACCACCATCGCACCCTGGAGGCTGCCGTCACCCACTCGACCCGCGCCGTCGGTGTAGGTGACCTGGTCGCCGTCCTGGCGCTTGAGCACCCGCTCCAGATGCGTTCGGTGGCCGGCATCCAGTGGAAGCATGGGCTCCTGCCACGGGCCCGGCAGGTACAGGTGGGGGACATGGGCCATCAGCGTGCGGCGCGCTTGCGGCGCCTCCGCTCGGCGGGACTCTCGCCAGTGAGTTCGGAGAACCGCCGCAGAAGGTCTTCCTGTTCCCCGGACAGCTTCGTGGGCACCGAGACGTCGACGACGACATAGAGGTCGCCTCGGCCCCGCCGCCCGAGGCGGCCCATTCCCGCGCCCGGCACTTTCGTGGTCCATCCGGGCTGGGTGCCCGCCGGAACCTCTACCGGAACCGAAGACCCGTCGATCAAGGGCACATCGATCTCGGATCCCAATGCCGCCTCTGCGATGCCGACCGAGGTTCGATGGACCAAATCGTCGCCCCGCCGCTCGTAACGAGGATCTGCGGCCACCTCGATCTCGACGAACAGGTCCCCCGGGCGGCCGCGCCGGGGAGCCGCCTCTCCCTCGCCGGTCAATCGAAGCCGCGTCCCCGAGGAGACCCCGGCCGGTATCTCCACCGATACGGACCGATTGGCCGGCGTGACTCCATTCCCACCGCACTCATGACAGGCATCGGAGATCATCTCGCCCGTACCGCTGCACACCTCGCAGGCCATCACCTGCATCATCGGGCCGAGCAGCCCTCGCCTGGTGACCCGGACTGCACCGGTGCCTGCGCAGTTGGTGCACCGGACAGGGGAGGTTCCCGGCTCCGCACCCGAGCCGTCACAGACGCCACAAAGCACATTCGTGCGGAATGCGACATCCGACTGGGTACCGAAGGCGGCCGAGGCGAGATCGATCGGAACCCTCACCAAGATGTCGCGTCCGCGCGGGTTACCGGTCCGGACCGGCCCGGCACCGAAGATCCCCGAGTCGCCGAAGACCGACCTGATCAGATCGTCGAGGCCCCCAAAGCCACTGAAGAAGTCGGTGAGGTCGATGTTCTCACCGCGGTCGTATGAGCGCCTCCGGGTCGGATCCGAGAGCACCTCGTAGGCCGCGGCGATCTCTTTGAACCGCTCCTCGGCACCCGGATCGTCGGGATTGGCGTCGGGGTGGCTGTCCCGCGCCTTGGCACGGAAAGCCTTCTTGATCTCCTCGGCCGAGGCGTCGCGGGCAACGCCGAGCAGTTCGTAGTAGTCCTTGCTCATCACTGGGCCCCTAGGAACCGATCCGGTCGCCGAGTTCGCGGCTGACTCCCTCGACCTCGGAGATGACTTTCTTGTAGTTCATCCGCAGCGGGCCGATCACTCCAACCCGGCCGGACCCGACGCCGGTGTCGAAAGAAGACGAGACCACGGCGATGTCCTCGGTGTCGGTGACACGAATCTCACCGCCTATCTGAATGGTGGTTCCCGGCGAGCGCGCCAGCAGATTGAGCAGCATCGCCTCGCGCTCGAGTACCTCGAGGACATGGTGAACCGTGGAGAGGTTGTCCCAGACCGTGGCCATCTGGCGGGTACCGCCCACATAGACCTCGGCCGACTCCGAAGCCACTCTTGCCAAGGCATCTTCGCTGTCACGCAGGACCACCCGTGCTCCCGGCGACAACTCGCCTTCCAGAGTCCAACTCGACCCGAGCTCGCGGCCGACCAACTGTGAGGCGAGGGCTCTCTCCGCCTCCTCCAATTCGGCAGGGGTGACGGGCGCGCTGAGCCTGACCAACTCCTGACTCACATGACCGGTCTCGGTGACCACGACGAGCAGGGCAGTCTTGGCCCCCAACTGGACCAGGTGGAGCGCCTTCACCAACTCGGCGGCAGGCGCAGGAGTCATTGCCACGGCCGGATACTGGGTGATCTCGGAGAGCAGTTCCGTTGTCGCCTTGAGAAGCCTGCCCAGCTCCAGATGAACCGACGAGAAGAACCCGGCTATCCGTTGCTGGGTTCCAGCCTTGAGCCGGCTCGGGGTGAGGTGGTCCACGTAGTAGCGGTAGGCCTTTGCCGTCGGGATGCGGCCCGCCGAGGTGTGCGGTTGAACCGCGAATCCTTCCCGGTCCAACGCAGCCAACTCGTTGCGAATGGTGGCACCGGAGACCTCCAGACCGGTTGCCTCGAGGATCGAACGCGAGCTGACGGCGTCACCCGTCTGAATGTGCTCCTCCACGAGTGCACGAAGAACCGCGATGCGCCGGTCTTCCATGCCCGTGACGTTAGCGCTCGGGTGTGGAGACTGACAGCCAACCCTCGGGTGGTTGGAGGTCGATGACCGCCCTCACCGCCATGTCGGTCAGCAGCGGGCGTCCGACCACCAGCCGCTCACCCTGTACCAGCACGCCCGCTTCGACCAGGCGCTTCCCCTCGTCCGACTGGAGCAGTCGTTGCACGGCCGGCCCGTCCGCAACGCCGGCGGTGCGTCTCAGGCCGATCATCACCCGCTCCACCTCGCCGGCCCACCCGGTCACCTCCTCGGCCCCCTGAATGGGCCCCACTCCCGAGCCCACCCGCTCGAGATACGCCTCGAGACGCCTGACGTTGCGACGCCGGAGACCGTCCCGGAAGCTGTGGGCGCCGTTTCCGAAGCCGAGATACTCGCCGCGGGCCCACACGCTCAGGTTGTAGCGGCAATGGTGGCCGACCTTCGCGAAGTTGGACACCTCGTAGCGGACGAACCCCGCTCCGGCGACGAGGGCGTCTGCCCACTCCCACTTGTCGGCCTGGTCGTCCGGATCGGGAGCGGCGGCGCCTGCCGAGATCGACCTGCTCAGCGCAGTTCCACGCTCGACGGTGAGGGCGTAGAGAGAGAGATGGTCGGGTTCGAGGGCGACCGCCGCGCCAACAGTTCGATCCCAGCCGTTCTCGCCGGGGGAACCGAAGATCAGATCGACGTTCACCGACTCGAAACCGGCGGCTCGGGCCGATTCCACTGCGGCGGACACGTCGTCGGGGCCGTGCGCCCTCCCCAGATACGCGAGCACATCCCCGTCGAACGACTGGGCCCCGAACGACACCCGGTTGAATCCGCCCGCACGCAGATCCTCCGCCAGTCCCCGATCCCAATCCTCCGGATTGGCCTCCAGGCTCACCTCGGCGTCCTCTGCGAGACCGAAGCGATCGCCCAGTGCCTCGACGATGGAATTCAGGCGGGAGGCTCCGAAGCGACTGGGGGTGCCACCACCGATGTATACGGCATCGAGATCGGGCCATGCCTGCTCAGACCGGATCTCGGTCAGCAGCGCCTCGAGGTAGGCGTCGAATGTCTCGTCTCGCCCGGCGACGACGGCGAAGTCGCAATAGGGGCAGATCCTCGCGCAGAAGGGGATGTGGACGTAGGCGGACCGCCACCCGGCCGCCAGGTCGGCGAGTTCCGGCGAATCGGGGCTCAATCGTCCACCTGGAGCGCCGCCACGAAGGCCTCCTGGGGGACCTCCACCGAGCCGACCATCTTCATCCGCTTCTTGCCCTCCTTCTGGCGCTCGAGGAGCTTGCGCTTCCTCGAGACGTCCCCGCCGTAGCACTTGGCGAGCACGTCCTTGCGCCGGGCTTTCACCGTCTCGCGGGCAATGACACGGCTCCCGATTGCGGCCTGTATGGGCACATCGAACATCTGCCTGGGGATCAGCTTCCTCAACCTGCCGACCATCGAATTGCCGTAGGCATAGGCCTTCTCGTGATGCACGACGGCGCTGAAGGCGTCCACCGACACCGAGTTCAAGAGGATGTCCACCTTCACCAGTTGGGACGGTCTGTAGCCGTGGGGCTCGTAGTCGAGGGATGCGTACCCGCGGGTACGCGACTTCAAGACGTCGAAGAAGTCGAACACGATCTCGGCGAGGGGGATGTGGTAGTCGAGTTCGACTCGCTCGGGGCTGAGATAGGTCATGTTGGCCAGGGCACCGCGCCGGGAGGTGACCAGGTCCATGATCGTGCCGATGAACTCGGAGGGAGAGATGATCATCGCTCTCACGTAGGGCTCTCGCACCTCGGTGCGCTCAGCGGGGTCGGGCAGATCCTGAGGAGATCGCACCTGGCGCACCGTTCCGTCGGTGAGGGTCACCTCGTATGCGACGGACGGCGCCGTGGTCACCAGGTCGAGGTCGTACTCGCGCTCGAGTCGCTCACGCACGATCTCCATGTGGAGAAGGCCGAGGAACCCACATCGAAACCCGAACCCGAGCGCTTTCGAGGTCTCGGGTTCGAACACCAGCGATGCGTCGTTCAGCCTCAGCTTGTCGAGAGCCTCTCGGAGCCTCTCGAAGTCGTCGCCTTCGGTCGGAAACAGGCCCGAGTAGACCATCGGCCGGGGCTCGGCGTAGCCGGGGAGGGCGACCGAAGCCGGTCCGGATGCGGAGGTGACGGTGTCACCGACCTTGATCCGGTCGATCTCCTTCACGCCCGTGATCAGATAGCCAACCTCACCGGGTCCCAGGTCCGCGACAGCCGTTGCGCGAGGTGTCAACACCCCAACCTCGGCGGCATCGTGCTGTTCGCCTGTGGCCATGAAGCGGACGCGCTGGCCGGTGCTCAGCCGACCGTCCACGACGCGGAGGTAGCAAACGACCCCCCGGTACGCGTCGTAGTGGGAGTCGAAGACCAGAGCCCTCAGCGGCTCATCGGGGTTCCCCTTCGGCGCCGGCACGTCGGCCACGATCCGCTCGAGCAACTCGCCTATCCCCGCGCCCGTCTTGGCCGAGATGCGCAGCACCTCCTCTTCGGTTCCACCGAGGATGTTGACCAGTTCGCCCGCCACCCGGTCGGGTTCCGCCCCGGGGAGATCGATCTTGTTCAGCGCAGGGATCACCTCGAGCCCCGCCTCGACCGCCAGATATGCGTTGGCGAGGGTCTGGGCCTGCACACCCTGGGCTGCGTCGGCCAGCAGCAGGGCACCCTCACAAGCCGCAAGCGACCGTGACACCTCATACGAGAAATCGACGTGCCCCGGAGTGTCGATGAGATTCAGCACGTAGTCATGGCCGTCGCCGGCGCGATACACGAGCCTCACCGCTTGGGCCTTGATGGTTATCCCCCGCTCCCGCTCGATGTCCATCGTGTCGAGAACCTGTTCGCGCATGTCTCGAGCACTCACGGCCCCCGTGAGCTCGAGCAGGCGGTCGGCAAGTGTCGACTTGCCGTGATCGATGTGGGCGATGATCGAAAAGTTGCGAATGCGCGCTTGTGGAATCACTTGACTGTCCGAAGGGAGGTCCCGGCCGGCGGGATGGGCAACGGCGATTGTACCGGGCATGGAGTGACTGCTAGCCTGCCGCACCGGCGAAAGCCGTTCTCGCCGCGTTCACCCGGCGGTGTACCCGACTAGTCGAATCAGGTTTTTCAATGGCGAACATCAAGTCCCAGATCAAGCGCAACCGGCAGAACGAGGTCCGGCGCCAGCGCAACAAGGCCATCCGGTCCGAGTTGAAGACCCAGGTCAAGAAGACCGTCGAAGCCGTCCAGGCCGAGTCGACCGATGCCGACGAGAAGTACCGCTCGGCTCAGTCGACCATCGACACCGCAGCCTCGAAGGGCGTGCTCCACAAGCGTACGGCCGCCCGTCGCAAGTCCCGGCTGGCCAGGAAACTCAATACCTGATCGGCCGGCCTGCGGGCCACCTGCTTCATCGGCCTGACAGCCAGCGTGACACCGCGACGGTGAGACGCTCGAGTGTCACCCTGTGCAACTCCTCCGGCGCCGATTTGAGCACCTTGTCGGCTCTCGCCAGGGCCTCCACCGCCGCCCGCAGCGACGAATCCTTGAGCTTGCCGCGCCGGCGCCACACACGATCCACCCACTTGTC
This sequence comes from Acidimicrobiia bacterium, assembly GCA_041567215.1. GTDB lineage: Bacteria > Actinomycetota > Acidimicrobiia > Spongiisociales > ZC4RG35 > JBFGRR01. Next base: position 6,425 of record JBFGRR010000023.1, read on the forward strand.
GCTCGGCCGCGCTCCTGCCATCTGGATGAAAGCCTCTTTGTCTGCTGCTGCAAGCGCCATGGAACGGCGCCGCACCTCGTTCTCCAGCGAGGCGAGGATCACCAAGGGGTGTTGGTGGACGAGCAGATCACCCAGTCTCCGCAGCGCCTCCTGGGTCGTGCCCGCGGCAACTGCGTCCGTGTAGTGGAAGATGGGCTCGTTGGGCCGGTTGCGGAACCGGTCGAGAACCGCTGCGGCGGTGACCTTGCCCTTCGTGCCGGCGAGCTGGTCGAGGGCCTGGCCCAGCGAAGCCAGATCGGCGCCGAAGCGCTGCACCAGCGCGGCAATGCCGCCACTGTCGATGTCGAGACCCCTGGTCTTGACCTCTTCCGATAGCCACGTCGTGGCGCCGGACTCCCAGACTTTGCGCACCACGACTTTGGTGCCCACGTCCTTCACGGCCGCGGCGATCGAGGAGTGAACGGAGCCCTCCGCGACCAGCGCGATGGCCACTCCCTCGGCAACACGTATCAGATCGGACACGACGGCGGCCTCGCCGGCGAGGAGGTTCTGGGCATCCACCAATTCGACACCTTGGACCCCGCCGAACAGCGAGCCCGATTGCAGCATCGGCACGAGGCCCTCGAGGTCGGCCCTCAGCGCTCCGCTGCCATCCTCTCCTCCCCTACTCGGGACATCGATGCGGACCACGTCGGACGGCTCCACCCCCTGCTCGGCCAGGAACCGGCGAGCACGCTCGAGCATCTCCTGTCGCTCGCCAGGGCCTGCCCCGGACGGGCCCGAGATCAGCAGGAGGCTCATCGGTCTTCCGCCTGCCGCCCGAACAGCCTGACCAGATCGCAAGCCTCGACCGGGTCGTGGACCCGGATCAGATCGGCCTCGTACTCGAGGGCCATCGCGATGTATGCCATGACCCGGTGATCCTCTCGCTTGCGAGGGATGGGCACGAGGATCGGGAACTCGAGGTCCCTGAGGAGACGGATGTTTCGGATGACTTCGAGCTGCATCGCCGTGTAGGCGAGGTAGTCGCCCCGGTAGTTGATGGCGATGCCCGGATCGAGGATCACGTTGGTGATCCCTTCCTTCTCCAGCTCGGCCAGCCGGCCACGCATCCAGGCTGCGGTCAGCTCGGCCTTGTCCGGAGCGATGACGATCTCACCGACATCGTGGGGATTCGAGCCCTCGACGTACATCACCACCGCCGCAGCGCCGGATCCGGCCACCACACTTCTCATGAGCGGATCGGCCAGTCCGCCGGTGTCGTTGACCAGCACGGCGCCGGCAGCTATCGCGCGCTCGGCCACCTCGGGTTTCCAGGTGTCCACGGAAACCGAGATGCCCCTGTCCACGAGGGCTTCCAGGGTGGGCAGCAGCCTCGCCAACTCCTCCTCGACGGCGATCGTGGGATTGTCGTAGTGAGAGCTCTGTGCCCCGAGATCGACGAGCGACACGCCGGCATCCCGCCCCATGAGCGCCAGATCCAGAGCGGCTTCGGGGGTCTCTGCGACGGTTTGCGGGTTTCGGGACTCCGGTGAGAGGTTGATCACCTGCATGACGTGGGTGACGCCGTCGAGCGCCAGCGTCTTTCCGCCCAGATCGAGAGACCTCATGGGCCCACCAGCAACCGGCCGTCGAACTCGGTGACGCCCGCCGGCAGGTTGAGGGCAAAACCCGCTTGCCGCGTCTCGCCCGCCCTGACCTTGCCGAGATCGAGGGGAATCCTGGTTCCGGCGACCTCGAACTGAACCGTCCCGAACCAGTCGGCGTCCGTCGTGTTGGTGATGGGCACGGTGACCCGAACCCTTCCATCGTCGAGCGCAACCACCTCCACACTCACCAGCAGGCCCCCGCAGAGACCGCCTCCGCCATCGGGTGTGAGAGTGGCCGCTCCGGTCATCACCGGCGGCGAACCCGGTTCCAGGAACACCTGGAATGGAGACTCGACCTGCTCAGAGCACGTCAGGGTGTGGGAGAGGCCTCTCATCGACGAGAGGGCGATCGGGATCAGCAGGACGCCGAAGAGTGAAACGAAGGCGATCCGCGTCCAGAGAGTTGCCAGCACCACACCGAGTCTCCCCGTCGCCGATCCCAGTGTCAACGCACGTACACTCGCTCCCTGTGCTGACAGCCCTCACCTACCGCAGAGCGCGCGGACTGGTCCTGGCGGTGGGCCTCATCCTGCTGGGACTGGTGGCCATCACGATGCTGTTGAGGGGTATCGATCCTGTCGAGGTCACGGCAACTCTCATGTTCGCCCCTCTGCTCGCCGGTTTCCTCTTCTACGGACTGAGAGCGGGGTTGGCGCTCGGCCTGGTCGCTTCCACCATCTACCTGGCGATGCGATGGCCGGCCATCCGCATCGTCGGCTTCCCGGCCGTCGCCGGACTGGTCTTCTCCCGGGTGGTCGGGTTTCTGGCGTTCGGCCTCGCCGGCGGTTGGGCGGCCGATCGGGTCAAGCGTGGCCTCGACAAACTCGACCTCTACGACGAGATCGACGATGAGTCCGGCCTCGGCAATGCCCGTTCGTTCCTCTCGGCGGTGGATCTCGAAACCAGTCGTGCCCAGCGCTACGAGAAGTTCTTCGCCGTGGTCATCGCCCGGTTCTCGGATGCACCGTGGGCTTCAGAACGCCCGCGCCGGCGGCGAGCCGCCATGAGGGCGTTCGGCTCCCACCTCTCCGCCGGAGCGCGCGCCACCGACCACCTCGCCCATGGGCGGACCGGCACCAAGCACGTGGTTGCGGCCGTGCTTCCCGAGACATCCGCGGGTGGAGTCCGGACATTCGCAGACAACCTGTCGGATGCCATCAAGTCGGTCACCGGGTCGGTCCCCGAGATCGCCACGGCCGTCTACCCGGGAGACGAAGATCGCCTTGCCGACATGGTCGAAGCGTTCAGGCGTATCGACGCCGCCTCCCGGCCCGGCGCCTGATCCCACCGGCCTCGAAGATCACATCGCCGCCCTCGTCGGTCCTCAGCACCTCGGCTCCCGCCCTCAGGAGCGTCTCGATGACCCAGTCGGCAGGGTGTCCGAAGCTGTTTTCACCCACGCTGATCACGGCCGCGGTTCCGGCGTTGGCTGCCAGCCAGTCGCGATCGGATGTTGCCGCCCCCTGATGGGGGACCTTGAGCACGTCGTGATCCAGCACCCCTAGGTCACGCTGCGCGTGCACCTCGACGTCCCCGGGGAAGAGGAACCGGCGGCCGCCAACGTCGACCATGATCACGAGTGACTGGTCGTTGGGACTCTCATAGCGTCGACTCGGCCCGAGTACCTCGATGCCGAGGTCCCCCACCACGACGCGCGTCCCCGGTGTGGGTACCACCGTCGGGAATTCCATCTCCAGAAGAGCCTCGGACGCCGGAGTCGAGTGCGGGCCGAACGACACCCACAACTGGCCCACCGGGTACCTGCCTGGCAACGCCGCCAACCCACCGAGGTGATCCGCGTGGACGTGCGTGGCGATCACCACGTCGACTCGGTGGACGCCGTACCGGGCCAGGGCTCGATCCAGCAGAACCGGATCGGGCCCTCCGTCGATGAGCACCGTCGCCGTTTCTCCGAGAACGACCGCGGCATCTCCCTGGCCGACGTCGAGGAACACCACCGCCGGCCGATCCACCGAGATGCCGCTCGCGCCCGCACCCACGAGCACCAGCGCTGCTGCGGCTGGAGCGAGCAGCGGTCTCAGCGCCGGTCGGAGCAACACCAGACCCCCGGCGCCCAATGCTGCGAACAATGCACTCCACCCGACCTGCGGCCACGGAGAGGCCACCCGCGCGATGCCCATTACCAAACGGGCGAGACCCGCCCCGACACCAACCAGCCAGTCCCATCCGAGCACGGCGCCCACACCCCCGGAGCCGGTCGCCAGGGTCACCAGAGGCGCCGCGAACAGATTGGCGAAAGGCGAGAACAAGGGCAGCGAACCAAACATCGCAATCAGGATCGGTGCCACCGCGATCTGCGCGCCGAGCGACGCCCCCAACAGCGTCGCGACGGGTCTCGGCCGGAAGGAAAACCAGGACGATCCGACGAGCACGCCGCTGGTCGCCGCCACCGACAATCCAAACCCGACATCCGTGGCGAATCGGGGAACCGCAAACAGCGAGCCGACGACACTGAGCGACAACACCGACCAGGCATCCATCGGGACGCCTGCCGCACGGCCGATGAGAGCGATGCCGGCCATCGCCGAAGCACGGATCACGCTCGGCTCGCCACGAGTCACGATGGCGAAGAAGGCGATGCCCACCAGACCGAGTGCCCACCTCAGCTGGGGTACCACTGCCAGAGGGGTGAACACCAGCCACCAGGCCGCCAGAAACAGCGCCACATTGCTGCCTGAGACGGCGACGAAATGCGAGAGTCCGGCCCGTCTGAGTGACTCACTCTCGACGGCGGGGAGGAACGAGGTGTCACCCACGAGGAAGCCGGCGAGCAAGGCTCGGGGAGGCGAGGCGGCCGGATTCAGCCGTTCGATCATCCTCGCCCTCGAGGCGTTTGCGGCTCGACGGAGGGGACTTGCAGGGGGAAGCGAGTGGACGAGCCGGGCACCCTTCAGCTCACCAGAAGTCGGCTTGCCCCTGAAGCTGACCGGATTCTCGGTGAGAACGCCCTCCAACCGGAGCCGCTCCCCGGCGGCGAGGTCCGGGACGTGATCGAAACGCGCCACCACGTCGGCGTCATGCTCGCTCAGGCGAACCAACACGCGCGTGTCGAATGATCCGGCCAGCGGATCGGACAAGGCAACCGCAGCGAACACACCCCTTCCCTCCGGCAAGGCGCTGCCGCCCGGGCCCGCCCCGAGCCACCCGAGGCGCAGACCCAGCGCCACCGCCACCCAGCAGACGACTGCGAAGGCGATCAAGGGCATTGACGAACGCGGCGGCAGGCCGATCACGGCACGCGGATCATGTCTCTGAGAGAATCGAGCTTCGACTCCCCGATGCCGGGGACATCGAGAAGATCTTCCGGCGTCTGGAATGGCCCGTGCTCTTCGCGGTGGGCCACGATCCTCGCTGCGAGGACAGGACCCACGCCGGGGAGTGCCTCGAGGGATGCCGCATCCGCCTCGTTGATGGGGACCTTCCCATCGTCCGCGACCGGGGTGGTGGCCTGGCCGGGACCCGGCACGTCGATGCGCTGACCATCGACGACGATCTGCGCGAGGTTCAGCATCTCTGTCCGTGCACCCGTCCGGGTTCCACCCGCGGCCTCGATCGCGGCGGCAACCCGGGCACCCTGGCGCAGTTCGACGAGCCCCGGCATGATCACCCAGCCCGAGACGTGCACGGTGATGAGATGGTCCGGCTGGGACGAAACGACAGCAATCGGGGCCACGACCCCGGGCCCGGGACGGCCGAACATGACTCCGGCGGCGACCGAGCAGGCGATGACCAACCACCAGACGAAGTTCGTGCGCCGAGCCAGAATGCACACCTCTCCCCCGCCGCCGCATCGGTTATCTACAGGCTCCAGGCCAGCAATAACAGGGAGATCGAGGTAGGTTCCGGCCATGGCCCTCGAGACAGCACCGTTCCGGGTCGAACCGGGAACCAGGATCGACCTGAGTCGCTGGACCACGACCGCCGCTGCGGGGCACACCAAGAAGGAAGCGCGCGCAGCCCACAAGGTCCTGAACAAACGCCTGGAGGAATTGCAGGAAGTCCTCTACGCCCAGGGCAAACACCGGCTCCTGGTCGTCCTCCAGGCCATGGACACCGGCGGCAAGGACGGAGCCATCAGACGGGTCTTCGATGGCGTCAATCCCCAGGGGGTGAAGGTCGCCTCCTTCAAGAAGCCCACCGCTGCAGAACTAGCGCACGACTACCTGTGGCGCGTTCACCCCCATGTGCCAGGGAACGGGGAGATCACCATCTTCAACCGGTCGCATTACGAGGACGTCTTGGTGGTCCGGGTCCGCAGACTGGTGCCGGAGGGGCACTGGGCGAGACGATACG
>JBFGRR010000024.1:0-12202 GCA_041567215.1 Acidimicrobiia bacterium
ACCCAATCTCCTCACCGGCCCCGAGCAGGTGGCGCTCGTCTCCGAGCTCCTCTCGAAGACCGATCCTTCGAAATGGCCGGTCAACATGCGTGGCCTCCTCGGTTCATCGACGTTCGCGGCCGACACCACCGACTTCCTCCTTCGCTGTCTCGAGCGGCTGATCGATCCGAACGAGCTGGAGAGGCTCGCCACGGCTCGTCCCCAATGGCGTGCGTTGCCCGACTTCTACCGCGTCTATCTCTCGGAGCTCGAGAAGCGGGGCCGCACCGATTACGGATCGCTCCTACTCCAGACGGTTTCGGCCCTCGATGATGCGGGAGTTCGTCGTCTGGTCACGGCTCGCTACGTGATCGTCGATGAGTACCAGGACACGTCCCCCGCCCAGGCCGCCCTGGCAGAGCGCCTGATCGCCGGCACCGGCAACATCACCGTGGCCGCCGATCCCTATCAGTCGGTGTACAGCTTCCGCGGCGCCGACCTGAACAACGTCGCCGACTTCCCCGACCGGTTCAAGAGCGTCGACGGCTTCCCGGCCCGCCGGATCGTGCTCACCGAGAGCTTCCGCGTACCGCCGCCCATCCTCGATGCCGCACTGCGCGTGACCGGTCCAGGCGAGTTGCCCGGATCGACCGGTCCGGTGCGCCCGGCCCCCCATGCGGGGTCCGTCGAGGCGTACGTGTTCGACCAGGCCTCGGCAGAAGCGGAGTGGATCGCCGGAGAGGTCGAGAAGCTGCATCTCGTCGACAGGGTCCCCTACTCGGCGATCGCCGTCCTGCTCCGATCCAAGCGCCGGCTGCTCCCAGAGCTCTCCCGGGCGCTGGCCCGTCGCGGGGTTCCCCACGAGCAGCCCGACGTCCGCCTCGTGGACCATCCGGCGGTGCAAGCGATCTTCGACCTCGCAAGGGCAGCCACCCTGATCGCCGACCGGCGCGACGGGGAGGAACTCGACCACGCGATCCGCCGCCTGGTGCTCGGCTTCCTCTACCGCATCCCCATCTCCCGAGAGCGCGAGCTCCATCGCCTCAAAGCCCGACAAGGCGCCGGGTGGCCCGAGGTGCTGGAGACCGGCGTCCCGGACGGGGCGAAGCTGGCGGCGCTCCTCTCCGAGCCCTCGTGGGCCACCGACAGAAGCGCCCTGGACGGTTTCTGGCACGTGTGGCAGGCGCTCCCCCAATTCGAGTCGGCCGTGGCGGATCCCGGCGCACGCGAGCATCGCGCCGCCTGGTCGTCCTTCTCGCAGGCGCTGGGCAGGCAGGCGGAGCGCGACCCGGCGATGTCCCTCGTGGACTACCGCCGAACCACTTCCGAGGAGGACTTCGAGGCGACACCCCTGCTCGGGTACTCCGCACCCGGACATGACTCGTTGACGCTCACCACGCTCCACCAGGCCAAGGGCCTCCAGTTCGAGGCCGTGTTCATCGCCGACGCCGTCGAGACCGTCTTTCCAGATCTGAGACGCGGCCTCTCCCTTCTCGACCAGCAGGCCCTCTCCGGTCTCGAAAGCGGGGCGGAGTACTCGAGGTTCCGGCTACAGGAGGAGATGCGGCTCGCCTATTCGGCCATGACCAAGGCTCGCACCAGGGTGGTGTGGACGGCGACGTCGGCGGGTGCCGACGAGGGATCGGGGCGCCCGAGTCGGTTCATGCTCGCCGCCGCCGGGGTGCAGGGTGTCGATCAGTTGAGCGGTCCGGGCACGGTGGAACGGCCGGCGCTGACCCCCCGCGAGGCCGAGTCCCAGCTCCGCCGCACCGTTGCCGACCCTGCGGCACCGCCGCCCAGGAGGCTGGCTGCCCTCGATGTGTTGGCGAGCGACCCGGCCGGCATGTGGGTCGCCTCGAGCTTCGCCGGAGCCCGCTCGCCCGGCCCCGACACCGGCCTCATCGACGACCGGCTCGAGCTATCACCGAGCCAGGCCGAGCTGTTCTTGAGCTGTCCCCGCCAGTACGTCTTCGAACGCCGCCTGAGGATCTCCGATGGCGACTCGCCCTATGCACGATTCGGGTCACTCGTCCACAGCGCCCTCGTGTTGTGCGAGAGCCGGGCGATCGCCGGTGGCCGGAAACACGGCTCGATCGAGGAGGCCCTGTCCGCACTGGACGAGGTGTGGGCCGAGGCCGAATTCGGTCCCCTCAACGACTCCTGGAAGCGCAAGGCGGTCCTCCTGGTCCAGAGGCTCTGGGAGGAGTGGCCAGCCACCTCCCTGGATCCAGTGGCACTGGAGCAGCGGCTGGAACTCGAGCTCGACGGGATCACCTGGGTGGGACGGGCCGACCGGATCGAGCGGCTTCCGACCGGCGGGCTGCGGATCGTCGACTACAAGACCTCGAAGAGCCCTCTCACCTTCGAAAAGGCCAAGAACGCCATCCAACTCGGTTTCTACATGCTCGCTGCCGCGGCGGACTCCGAGCTGGCAGGTCTCGGGCCTGTGGTCGAGGCAGAGTTCTGGTACCCGGCGGCCAAGGACAAGACCTGGCGGCGGCCATTCGATCCGGCGAGGCTCGGCGAGGTTCGGGAGACGTTGATCGCTGCCGGTGAGGCAATCCAGACCGAGGACTGGAGCCCGCGGCTGGGCGAAGGCTGCCGCTATTGCCGGGTCCGCTCCGTGTGCCCGCTGTGGCCGGAAGGCAGGGAGGCGTTCGCACCGTGATTCCCTCCAAGGATCAGCAGCGGGTCGTGGAGTCCCCCCTTCAGTCCCTGCGAATCGTGGCGGGTGCCGGAACCGGCAAGACGACGACTGTTGCGATGCGCGTCGATGCACTCGTCAGGCACCATGGACTCGAGCCCGAGGAGATCCTCGGCATCACCTTCACCAACAAGGCCGCCGAGGAGCTTTCCGACCGGATCAGGGCCACCATCGGACCCCTGGTGGGTACGGGCCGAGAGGTCGAGATCCACACCTATCACGGGTTTGCCTCCCAACTCCTCCACGAGTTCGGTGCCCTGGTGGGGATCGAACGTTCGGCCTCGTTGATGACTCCCACACTCAGCCGGCAGTTGCTCGGCTCGTTGATGGTCGAGCGCGACCTCCTCCACTTCGATCCCACCCTGCGAGCATCGGTCGAGAAGCTGCGAGCGCTGGGCAGCGCCGTATCCGACAACCTCCTGACACCGATCCAGGTGATCGCCGCCGCGGGTTCCGAAGACCCGTGGGCAGAGCGTGTCGAGATGCTCGAGATCCTCCAGCGCTACGAGGAGGAGAAGCGCCGCCTCGGCGTGGTCGATTTCGCAGATCTCATCAGTGCCGCTCATCGCCTCGTGGTCGGGCACCCGGAGGTGGCGGAGTCGATACGAGGTCGAACCAGGGCCGTGCTGCTCGACGAGTACCAGGACACCAACCCTGCACAGCGGGAACTCCTCAGGACGCTGTTTGCGAACCACACACCGGTACTGGCGGTCGGAGACGAGGATCAGACGATCTACGAGTGGAGGGGCGCTTCGCTCCAGAACTTCAGGGCATTCCCTGAACACTTCCCGCATGACGGACGACCGGCCCGCACGCTCCACCTGAGCGAGAACCGGCGTTCGGGAGCGGCCATCCTCGCCGTCGCCAATCGCGTGCGGGCGGAGATCGACGACGCCCCCAGACAGGCGCTGGTCCCCCTGGAGAACGCGCCCGATGCTCTGGTGACCTCCTCGTGGTTCGGGACCGTCACTGATGAGGCTGCGGCCATCGCCGATCGAATCATCGAATTGGCAGAAAGGGGCCATCGCTGGCGGGACGTCGGGATCCTGTTCAGGAAGAACAAGGACATGAAACTGGTCCACGATGCCCTCTTCAAACGGGGGATACCGTTCGAAGTGGCGAATGTCGGCGGCCTGCTGACGATTCCGGAGGTGGCCGACCTCCATGCCTGGTTGAGGATCCTCGCCGACCCCGAAGACGGAACGGCGTTCGCGCGGATCACGGTCGGGTCCCGGTTCCGGCTCGGGCTCAGCGACCTCAACCATCTCGCCCGTTGGATTCGCCGGCGCAGGAGGGCCGAACCCGACGACGATCTGCCCGGGTACACGCTGCTCGAGGCCGTGGACGCCCTCGAGGAGATCGATGGCCTGCGGCCCGATGCGTCGGAGGCGCTGCTGCAGTTCCGTGAGGAGTACCGCGACCTGCTCACCGAGGCTCAGGGGCAGTCTCTGGTCGAGCTGGCTCGTTCGGTCCTCGACAGGACCGGTGCATGGAGTGACATCGCGGCGATGGAGCCCGCTGCCGGCCTGTCGGCGCGTCTGAACCTCTACCGATTCCTCGACCTCACCGAACGTTGGGCTCCGCTGGAGGGCCGGCCGTCGCTCTCCGCATTCCTCACCTACCTCTCCGAACTCGAGGACGACACGACCGAGGAGCTCGACACGGCCCGGCTGTCGGAGGAGGACGCGGTGACCCTGGTGACCGTCCACCGCGCCAAGGGCCTGGAGTGGCCGGTCGTGTTCCTCCCCTGTCTCTATCACAACAACTTCCCCAGCACCGGCCGCCATGACAACCCACTGGCATACGCCCAGTTCCTCCCCTACGAGTTGCGATTGGACCGCGAGGCCGCTCCCCCTGTCGATGCCGGCATGACCGATGCAAAGCTCCGGAGCGCGCTGTCCGAGCACAACGCCCGTCAGGAGTGGCGGATCGCCTATGTGGCGGTGACCAGGGCGATGAGGGAGCTGCACGCCAGCGGCGCTTTCTGGAATGGGGCGCCACTGCCCAACAAGAACCCAACGAAACCGAGCCGGCTCCTGGAACTGATCCGGGACCACGCGGTCGATGGCTCCTGGGCCGCCGAGGCTCCGGAACGCCCAGAGGTGCTGGGTTCGGCAACAGAGTCCGCTCCGGCGCCCGATCCGCTGTTCACCGGCAGTTGGCCGGCCGCGTTGAGGGCTGCCCTCGCCGACCCCTCCTGGCCGGCCGAAGAGGCATCGGAACGCGGGCTGAGGCCGTCGTACGATGCTGCCGTGGACGAAATGCAGCAGGCTCTCTTCGAACTTCCCGAGCCGCTGCCCGCCGAGGGCGTCGAAACCCTCTCCGTCTCCACCACCGGTCTGGTCACGTACGCAACATGCCCAAAGAGGTATTACTGGAGCGAGGTGGACCGCCTACCCCGGAGGTCGTCTGCTGCCGCACGCCGTGGCATCGACGTCCACCGGCGGATCGAACTCCACAACCTCGGCGTCATGCCGCTCGACGAGGCGTCCGACTACGACCTCCTCGCCGACGACCAGGTGCGGAGCGGTACGAGGCCGTTCGAGACATATCTGGGCTCTCGCTTTGCGTCTCAGAAACCGCTGATGGTGGAGGCTCCCTTCGAACTCCGAGCCGGCAAAGCCTGGGTGAGAGGGCGAATCGACGCCATCTACGCGGAAGAGGGGCACTGGGAGGTCGTGGACTTCAAGTCCGGCCGCGCCTCCTCCGACACCAATCGCCTCGTGCAACTCCAGGTGTACGCCCTCGCTGTCAACGAGGTGTCTTTCGGAGTGCCCTCGCCCGAGTCCACGACGGTCACGTTCGCCTTCCTGGGCGACGGCCTCGAGGAGACCAGCCACGAGGTAGATGGCGAATGGCTCCGGGCTGCCGGTGAGCGGGTTGGAGAGTTGATCGCCGGGATCGTTTCCGACGTGTGGGAGCCCCGACCATCCGAGGCGTGCAGCCAGTGTGACTTCCTGAGGCATTGCGAGCCGGGAAAGGAGCGGGTGGGTTGATCGTCTCCTTCCTGGCGGGCTTCTTGGTGGGTTCGCTCCCCACCGCCCGCCTCCTGGCCGGGCGAGCCGGGGTCGACCTCACTGCCGGGAGCGGAAACCCCGGCGCCAACAACGCCCGAAGGCTGGGCGGCTGGAAACTGGCCGCCACGATCCTCTTGGTCGAGATGGCCAAAGCGGCCGGAGTGGTGGCGGCGGCTATGGCACTCTCGTCAGACTCGGCCGGCGTCGCCGCAGGAATCGGTGCGGTTGCAGGCAACGTCTACAACCCCTGGCTGCAGCTGAAGGGCGGCCAGGGATTGGGGGCGACGGCCGGCGTGCTGCTGGCCGCATGGCCCGCTGGCCTGGCAATCGGGGTGGCAGCGATCGCGGCCGGGACCAAGCTGATGCGATCCACCTATCGGGCGACTCTGGTCACCTTCGTGCTGCTCGTGGCCTGTGCTGCAGCCGGGATCGGTTCGCCCTGGGGCCTGGTCGATGGCCAACTGTGGCTGATGGTCGGGCTCTCGGCGCTGGTCGGCCCCAAACAGGTCGGTCTGATCAGACGAGCTTCCCATCCCGGGTCTCGAGGATGATCGTGACCGGTCCGTCGTTGATCAGTTGAACCCGCATGGCCTCACCGAAGCTCCCCGTTTGCACGGCCGGGCCCGCGGAGCGCAACCTCTCCACGAACCCGTCGATCAGCGCCTCGGCAGCGGCCGGATCGGCGGCGGCCACGAAGGATGGACGCCGACCTCTGCGGGCATCGGCGTAGAGGGTGAACTGGCTCACGACCAGGATCTGGCCTCCGGTATCCAGGACAGACAGGTTCATCTTCCCGTCTCGGTCTCCGAAGATCCTCAGGGTGGCGATCCGCTCCGCCAGCATCGATGAATCCGACGGTGTGTCTCCGTGAGTTGCGGCGACCAACACCAGTAGACCCGGACCGATACGGCCGACCTCCTCACCACCTGCGGTGACCGAGGCTTCGGAGACCCTCTGAATGACGGCGCGCACACCCGGATTGAAGCAGGGCCAACCGGCCGGGCGGTCTCGCAATACAATCCCGCTCGAATGAACGACCCGTCTGCAGCCCATCACCAGCCCGAATGGCCAGAACAGGCCACCGGACCGGTGGTGGTCCTCATCGACGCCGCCAGCGAACTCGAGCGCAGGATGCTGCACTCCTGGGTCGAGAGCCGTCGCGCCGAGGGCGTCGACTGCATCGGAATCGCACCCTCGCGGCGCAAGCGCCTGAGCCGCACCGACGAGGCACTCGGTGCGCGGCTGACCCGCGGCGATGACCCCTGGGTGTTTCCCGTGCGCATCGCCTGGCTTCCGCGCATGCGAGAAGGCCGGCGAACGGCGAGCTGGAAGGACGTGTTACTGCCCGGCGACCCCCGCGATCCTGATCCCGTGCGCCAGTTCGTCATCCAGTCCCGCTACCCGGAGAGAATCCGGCTGATCGTCGGAGCCGGCGCCAGGGCCTCCAGGCTCACATCGGAACACCAGAACTCGGTCGAAGTGCTCAGCCTGAGCGACTACGTCGCCCGGCGGGCCCACCTGGCGCTGGAACGCGCCGAGCGCCAGGAGCGCGGCAACCGCTACAAGGTGCCCAAGTTCCTCGCCGCCGATCTCCTCTCCAGGGGCGACTTTCGTGACGGTGTGCTCCAGGCGGCATCCGAGGAGAACCTCCCGCCCGAACTCGCCTTCGCCAGGGCCCGCTACTACCTGGCAGAGATCGCTGCCTCCCACAGCCCGATGCTCATCGACGTCATCGCCAACGCCATCCACTGGTTGTACCGGCAGGGCTACGGCACCATCAATTACGACCCGGAAGCCTTGACGGCGATCGCCGCCCTCGGCGAGGAGAACCCGATCGCATTCCTTCCCTCCCATCGCTCCAACCTGGATCGGCTGACGCTGCAATACCTTCTCTGGGAAAACGACCTGCCTCCCAACCACACCGCCGCGGGGATCAACATGAACTTCTTCCCGGTCGGTCCCCTCATCCGTCGCACCGGGGCGTTCTTCATCCGCAGGTCGTTCAAGGGCAAGCACCTCTACCGGTTCGTCCTCAAGTCGTATCTCGACTACCTGGTCGAGAAACGATTCCCCCTCGAGTGGTACCTGGAGGGGGGTCGATCCCGATCGGGCAAGCTCCTTCCACCGAAGTACGGGATGCTCGGATGGGTGGTCGACTCTGTGAGTCGAGGGCGGGCAGAGGACCTCTACCTGATCCCCACCTCGGTGGCCTACGACCAGATCTTCGACGTTGCCGACTACGCCCTGGAGGCCTCGGGGGCCGAGAAGGCCAAAGAGTCGTTGGGCTGGTTCCTCAGGAAACTCCGCACCTTGCGACGGCGGTACGGGAACATCCATGTCCGGTTCGGACAGCCGATCTCTGTGCGACACGAGTTCGATCTCGAGTCTGTGTCGGAGGAGATCAACATCGACCTGCAAAAACTGGCCTTCGAGGTGATGTACCGGATCAGCCGGATCACCCCCATCACACCGACGGCGGTGGTGTCGATCGCCCTGCTGGCAGGGCGCGGCGTCCCTGCAAGACCACACGCGATCGCGGCCCGAGCGGCGCACCTCGATGCATACATCGAGGCCATGGACCTTCCGCTCACCGAGCCCCTCCGACTGGAGATGGCCAACGAGGTCGAGGCGGTATTGCGCCGCCTCGCCGACCTCGGTTCTGTGTCTGCCGAGACAGATGCGGATGGTCTGTCGCGCTACTCGTTGACCGGTCAGCAGGCACTCCAGGCCGCCTATTACCGAAACACCGTCGTGCACTTCTTCGTACCCGGAGCGATCGCCGAGCTGGCCCTGATGAGAGCCGGACACTCGGTGGCCGAGTTCTGGAACGAGGTCACCCGGATCCGCGACCTGTTCAAGTTCGACTTCTTCTTCGCGGAGCGGGAGACATTCACGAGCCAGATCGCCGCCGATCTCGCGTTCAATGTCGCCGACTGGGAGGCCGTCCTCACCGAGCGCGGGGGCGAGGAGCTCCTCCGAAGACTGAGCCCGCTGCGGGCTCATTGGGCCGTTCGCCCCTTCCTCGAGTCGTATCAGGTGGTGGCGGACGAGCTCGTCGACACAGCCGCGAACATCGACGAGAAGACCTTCGTCAACGCCTGTCTCGAGCGGGCGAGGTGGTACCGGGATGAGGGCAGGATCAGCGACGAGAGCGTCTCGAAGGAGCTGTTCCGGTCTGCCCTCGGTCTGGCGCGAAACCGGCGGCTCATCGACGGGCCGGCTTCTCGGACTGCCTTCGCCGACGAGATAACCGACGTTCTCGAGCGTGTCCACCGGGTGGCCGACCTGGCCGAGTCGGCTTGGTCGGAGACCTAGCCCTCAGCGGGTCGTCACCCTCCGCAGCCACCAACCCGAGAAGACGAGCGTGACGGCGGCAAACGCCACCAGCACCCCCAACTCGGGGAGAATGTCGCCTAGTCCACCGCCATGGCGCACCAGCTCGGCAAAGGCGTCGCTCGCCCATGCGTGAGGCGTGAAGTGGGCGATGGTGCGCATCTGCGGAGAGAAGATCTCCAGGGGGATCATCGACCCGCCCAGCGCGGCCAGCCCGAGACCGGCGATCACGCCGACGCCACCGGCTTGCTCGTCGTTGCGAAAGACGGACCCCATGAACATGGCGAATCCGGCACACACCGCCCCGAAGGCGAGGATCGTTGCAGCCGCTCCGAGCAGGTCCCCCCAGAAGACGCCAAAGGCGATCCAGGAGAACGCAACGATGTAGATACCCTGGATCAGCACGACGCCATACCTGCCGAGGGCCTCACCGACGATGATCGTCGAACTGCGTGTCGGCGTGGAGAGCATTCGTTTGGAGACCCCGTAGAGCCGGGTTTGGATCAGCGCCGCCGAACCCGTCAGCCCGGTGAGGAACATGAACAGGATGAGCTGGCTCGAGGCCCCGAGGTCGAACTGCCCCAGCGTGGATGGGAACAGGGCCTCCCCGACGGTCGACAACTCCACATTCACTCGGTTGAAGCCCGCCTCGAGGGCAGTGGCCCGGGCCAGCGCCGATTGGAAGTCCTCGCCGATTTCCTGCGAGGCGAACAGAGCCGCCCGGACCACCTGGCTCTGCTCAGACACCACTGCCCGCACCGTCGCCTGAAGCTGGGTACCCGTGCTATCGGGGCGGGCCACGAAGCCCAGTTGAACCGGCACCCCCGCCTGCAGTGACGCATCGTACGAGGCCGGGATGACGACGCCCGCCTGGGCGGTTCCGCGCTCGACGGCGAGCAGCATCTCCTCTTCGGACGGATAGTCGACGACCACCACGCCGTCCACCGCCGCCAGTCTCTTGTGGAGATCTTCCGCCAGGGCTCCCGAGCTTGAGCCAACCATGCCGATCTTCGGCTGGAAACCGCCCCCGAAGAGCGAACCGATGATGACGATGATCCCGATTGGGAGGATGAAGACGAAGAAGATGTTCGATCGATCCCGCCACAGCCTCTTCACATTGACGGTTGCGATGGCGAGGACCTTCATGCGGCCATCCCCTCCCGAAGCCTGAAGTAGGCCACGACCCCTCCCGCAACACCGATCCCGAGCAGGGCCATGAGCGAAGGGCCGATTACGCCGATCCCGCCACCGCCGGCGAGATCTGCGAGACCGACCATGAACCAGCGGTGCGGACTGATATATGACAGCTTGGCGATCAGCCCCTCTCCGAGCGTGGCCGGGAAGAAGATGCCACCGAGCATCCCCAGACCCACCGCCACGATGGCCTGGATGTTGCCTGCAGCCTCGGGAGTCTTGGCGAAAGCAGCCACCAGGGCCATCAGTCCGACGGCAGAGAGGATCGCCGCCAACACCAGCAATGTGACTCCCAGGGGATCGCCCCACTGGGCATCGAGCAGGAAGATGGAGGAGACCACGAGCACGGCCATGCTGACGGCACCGAGTGTGAAGCTGACGAAGCCCTTGGCGGCGATGATCGCCAGCCTCGGCACCGGTGCGCCCAGCAGTCTCGCCATCGTTCCGAACTTCCGCTCCTCGAGAAGGGACAGCACCCCGAACTGGACCGTGAAGAACAGGAAGAAGATCGCCATGCCGGCGACGAAGAAGGTCGTGAGGTCGAGTTCGCGCGTCGCCGCCTCCACACTGCCGATCGTCACCGGCGGCGGGACGGAGGCGGCGCGGGCGCCGATGTCGTCGACCCCGGCCGCCGGGGGACCCGGCACACCCGCCATCACGACGGTGGCCACCGACAGCTGAACCGTGCGGATCTCGGATGCGAAGGCCCCACCGATCGCTGCCGCTATCGACGCCGCGGTGGGCTGGTCCACATCCCCGAGGATCTCCAGGGTCGCCGGCATCCTGGCTTCAACCGCGCTGCTGAAGCCTGCAGGGATCACGAAGACCGCGCTCAACTCACTGCTGTCGACCAGGTCACTCGCCGCCGCATCGCTGTCCACTCGATCCAGCTGGAACACGCCCTGGCGCTCGATGTCCTCGAGTGTTGCCACGAGCTGGGAGGCGGTGGCGCCACCGTCCAGATCAAGGACTCCGTAACGGATGTCGAGTGCGCCGCTTCCGAGATCGCCGAGTATCGCGTTGAAGATGAAAGCGAGACCGAGGGGGGCGATGATGCCGACGATGAAGGCGGAGCGGTCCCGCACACGCAGCTTCAGGTCCTTGGCGGCGATCGTGAGTGCCGACCGCATCTTCAGTCTCTCAGAGCTTTGCCGGTGAGATGGAGGAACACCGCTTCCAGGTTCGGCTCCGTCACCTCGACACTGGATATGACCGCTCCCGCCGCGGCGGCTGCAGCGAGCACGCCCGGCAGGATGCGGGATGCCTCATCGGCGATCAGTTGGATCGCATGGTCCGCAACGCTGGCATCCGCCACACCCGCCAGACCCCGAAGCGAGGTTGCCGCGGACTCGAGACCCCCCGAGGCGGCGATCAAGATCCGGTCTTTCTGACCGATCAACTCGATCAATTGGCGACGGCTTCCCTCGGCCTTGATGACACCCTCGTCGATGATGCCCACACGATCGCAGAGCCGTTCCGCCTCCTCCATGTAGTGGGTCGTGTACAACACAGCCATGCCCTCCGCGGCGAGGCCCTCGACGCTCTCGAGGATGGCGTTGCGCGACTGCGGGTCGACACCGACGGTGGGCTCGTCGAGGATCAGGAGTTCCGGCTTGTGCAGGAGGCCGATGCCGATGTTGAGGCGTCTCTTCATCCCGCCGCTGAACTCCTTCGAGCGGTCGTCGGCGCGTTCGCCCAGACCTATCACCTCGAGAACCTCGCCTGCCCGCGCCGCCAGAGGCTTTCCGGACATCCCGTAGAGCTTGCCGAAGAACACGAGGTTCTCCCGGGCCGTCAGCTCGGGATAGATGGCCAGGTCCTGCGGTACCAGACCGATCCGGCCTTTCGGTCCTATGGACCTGGTGGTGACACTCTCGCCACCGACGATGACCTCACCTGCATCCCTCTCGAGCAGCCCGGCGATCATCGAGATCGAGGTGGTCTTGCCGGCCCCGTTCGGGCCGAGCAACCCGTA
>JBFGRR010000025.1:0-11895 GCA_041567215.1 Acidimicrobiia bacterium
ACACGGAGCGGGCGGCCAGTTGCGAGGCGCGAAACGAGGTCGTCGAGCGGGTTGACGGTGTCAACACCGCGCAGCAGGCGGTCGAGTTGAGGTGTCATCGGGTTGCGAGGGTAACGAGTCGCGGCCCTCCCTCGCCACGAATCGCCACAGACGGTCCGTGCCGGCGGTGATACCCACCCTGGTGGTCGCCTCGGCTCGGTAGTTCACGCCGATCGTGAGTCGAAACGGCCCACCCAGCAGGTCGGTGCCATCGTTGTCTCCGTCGATCGCCATGGCCTGACTGAGCTTGCCGGGCCCGTCGGTCAGGTGGTCGGGCCGGCCTCTCCGGCTCTTCATCACCTCGATACCCCGCTCCGGCAGGCCTCCCCTGATGAGGATCGCCTCACCGGCACCGGCAGCCCCCGTGACGACGTTGGCACACCAGTGAATCCCATACGACCGGTAGACGTAGAGCGTTCCCGGATCGGCGAACATCGAACGATTGCGCCTGGTCGGACCTCGATACGAGTGGCTGGCCGGGTCATCTTCCGTATAGGCCTCCACCTCGGTGACGATCAGCGAAGTCCCGTCGGCCACGTTCTCCAAGCGCATCCCAAGAACGAGCGGTGCGACCTCTGGAGCGGTGCCGCCGAGGAGGCGCCGGAGGTTCACCCGAGCTGGTCGAGCAAGACGGCCTTGAAGGAGTGGAGGCGGTTCTCGGCCTGGTCGAACACCCGCGAGCGGGGATCGTCGATCACTCCGTCCGTGACCTCCTCGCTTCGGTGTGCGGGAAGGCAGTGCATGAAGATCGCGTCCGGAGCTGCCCTGGCGAAGAGCCTCTCGTCGACACGCAGGGGCTCGAAGAGGCGGCGCCGCTCTGCAGCTTCCGCCTCCTGGCCCATGGACGCCCACACGTCGGTGTAGACGACGTCGGCGCCTTCCACGGCTTCGGCAGCATCATTGGTCACCAATACCGAGCCGTGGGCCGTCGCGAGGTCGATGAACTCCCGGGCCGGTTCGTACCCAGGCGGCGTCACCACCCTGAAGTTGCCTCCGGTCATCGCAACGCCGAGCATGAGTGAAACGCACACGTTGTTGCCGTCACCGACGAACGCAACGGTGGCGCCCTCGAGAGGACGATGTTCTGCGACGGTCATCAGATCCGCAACGGCTTGACAGGGATGCTCTCGATCGGAGAGCAGGTTGACCAGCGGGATTCCCATCGACGACCCGACGGCTTCGAGAACCGAGTGTGAATAGACCCTCATCCCGAGGAGATCGACATAGCGATCGAGGACCCGGCCCACATCCTCCGGGGACTCCCTAGTCCCCAGGCCCGTCTGGTCGTTGGAGATGATCAGCGAATGCGCTCCCAGTTCGGCGCAGGCGATGTCACAGCTCACCTGGGTCCGCAGCGATTGCTTGGCGAAAAAGAGGCCAACCGACTTGCCGGCGAGCGCGGTCCGATACCGGTCGGGGTTCTTCTTGACCTCCAGGCCGAGATCTACGAGGGCCCTCAAAGAGTCCGGAGTCTCATCGGCGATGGTTAGAAAACTCATATCTGACCTCTCAATTCGGCCCCCAGCTTCGCGGCTGCGGCACTCATTGCTCTTCTCAGCGGCGCCACCTCTTCGTTCGTCAGGGTCCGGTCGGGTGCCCTGAGCACGAATCGAATCGCGACGCTCTTCATGTTCTCACCGAGGCTGTCGTCGACGAACTCGTCGAAGACGGTGGCGGACTCGGCCAATCCTCCCGCGGCGCCGACGGTGGCCAGCACGAGGTCTGCCGCAGCCAGGTCGCGGCCGGCCAGGAAGGCGAGATCGAACTCGGTGGGCGGAAATGTGCTCGGCGTCGCTGCCTGACGCGCCGCTACCGGCTGCACGATCGAGTTCAAGTCGATCTCGCCGGCGGCAACCCGGCCCGGTAGCTCATAAGCGGCTGCGGTCTTTGGATGGATCTCGCCAACCACTCCGATCGTGGCGCCGTTTACCACGACCTCGGCGCAGCGACCGGGATGGAAGCCGGCCACCGAAGCAGGTCGGAACGTGGCTTCGAGGCCCATGCGGTCGAAGACGGCGCGGGCGACCGCTGTCGCCGTATATACATCCGTGCTGCGCGCCTGTTCGCCGATGCCGGAAACCCCAAGGGAGCCCGCAATGGCGAACCCGAGCCGATCCGGCTGGTCGGGAACGCGCGGGTCTTCCGGGGAGGGCCGATCGAAGAACACCTTGCCCGTCTCGAAGAGGGCAGGTGAGTCGTGACCGTATGAGACGTTGTAGCGCAGCGACCGGAGCAGGCCGGGGAGCAGGCTGGTGCGCAAGGAGGATTCCTCCTGCCGAAGCGGGTTCTTGACCTTGACCACCATTCGCGCCTCGTGGTCGGGCGGATAGGCGAAGGCATCGAGATCGTCGAGTCCCAGGAAGCTCAGGTTCACGGCCTGTGAAAGACCGGCGCCCGTGAGAACCTCCCTGACCATGCGCGCTCTCCTCTGCATGGCGGTCAGGCCACCGGCCGGACCGGTGGGCAGAGTCTCTTCGAACCAATCCAGCCCACGAAGACGAGCAACTTCCTCGACCAGATCGATCGCGCGGATCAGGTCGGGCCGGTAGGTGGGAACCGTCACCGTCATCGGTTCAACCCCCTCGACGGTCATGCCGACGGCCCGCAGATAACCGGCGATCTCCTCTGCAGAGAAGCCCGGTCCCAGGGTCCTGGCCACCTCGGCAGCCGAGACCTCGACGACCCAAGGCTCGACGACCACGGGGTGCTCATCGACGACTTCCTGTCGGAGCGAGCCGCCTGCCGCCGAGAGGATCAGTTCGGCGGCGCGGGCGGAGGCCAGCAGCGGAAGATTGGGATCGACGCCTCGCTCGAAGCGGGCCGAGGCCTCCGACCGGAGTTGATGACGGCGCGACATCCACATGATCGTGGGAGGGTCCCAGCTAGCGGCCTCCAGGAAGATCGAGGTCGACCCGTCCTCCACCTCGGAGTCGGCGCCTCCCATGGTGCCGGCGAGGCTGGTCGGCCCCCCGTCATCGCAGATGACCAGGTCATCCTCGATCAACGCACGCTCGATGCCATCCAGGGTGGTCAGCGTCTCTCCCGCGACCGCACGGCGAACCACCAGACGGTTGCCACGGATCTTGGACGCGTCGAAGGCGTGGAGCGGGTGCCCCAGTTCCAGCATCACGTAGTTGGTGACATCGACCACGTTCGAAATCGGTCTCACGCCGGCTGAACGCAGACGAAGTCTCATCCACAGCGGCGATGGACCCATCGTGACCCCATCGATCTGCCGGGCGGTGAAACGCCCACAGCCCGATGTGTCGAGGATCTCCACAGCGACATCCGGTGTGCCCGGGGTCGTCACCAGGACTGGTTCGGGAGTCTTGAAAGGCACTCCGAAGTGAGCCGAGAGTTCCCTGGCCATTCCGACCATCGACATCGCGTCGGGCCGGTTCGGGGTGATGGTCAGGTCGAACACCACGTCCGGCAACGCGACGTGGTCGGCAAAGGCCTCGCCGAGCGGCGAACCGTCGTCGAGAACGAGTATTCCGCCGTGCTCATCCCCGAGGCCCAGTTCCTTCTCCGAGCAGATCATGCCGTGGGAGAGCACACCCCTGATCTCACGGCTGCCGATCTCGAACCCGCCGGCCAGGACGGCACCCGGCTCGGCATAGGCGACGATGGCACCCTCTTCGAAGTTCCAGGCCCCGCACACGACGTCCACCGGTTCGCCGCCGGTGCTCACCCGGCAGAAGCGCACCTTGTCGGCGTTGGGGTGGGGGCGGATCTCATCGACGCGTCCGATGACCACCCCGCTCCAGTCGGGCGTGAGCCTCTCGATTCCCTCGACCTCGTGCCCGAGCGACGCGAAGGCAGTCCTGAGCTCTTCCGGATCGCGGGTCGGCAGGTCGATGAACTCCGACAGCCACTGCAATGAAACCTTCACGGGACTCCCCTATCCAAACTGCCCGAGGAACCGGAGATCGTTGTCGATGAAGTGACGAATGTTGCTGATTCCGTGGCGAACCATCGCCATGCGCTCCACTCCCATGCCGAAGGCGAACCCGGTCACCCGGGCGGGGTCGTATCCGACGGCCTCGAAGACATTGGGATCGACCATCCCGCAACCCGCCATCTCGAGCCATCCCGCGCCGCCACACACCCGGCACGAATTGTCAGCACCGTCGCACACGAAACAGGAAACGTCGAGCTCTGCGGAGGGCTCGGTGAACGGGAAGAAGTGAGGTCTGAGCCGGATCCTCTCCTGGGGGCCGAAGAACTCTCGCGCGAAGTGGGCAAGCGTGCCCTTCAAGTCCGAGAAGGTGATGTGAGAGTCGACGGCCAGCCCCTCCACCTGGTGGAAGACCGGAAGATGGCTGGCATCGATGGTGTCGGCGCGATAGACCTTTCCAGGGACCACCACGTAGACCGGTGGCTCGTGGAGCTCCATCCAGCGTGCCTGCATGGGCGAGGTCTGCGTGCGAAGGAGCAACTCGTCCTCCGGTGCACCGCTCTCCAGGAAGAGGGTGTCGGACTCGGCCCGGCTCGGGTGGGTGACCGGGGTGTTGAGCGCGTCGAAGTTGTACCAGCCCAGTTCGGCCTCGGGCCCTTCGGCCACCGAGTAGCCCAGCCCAACGAATATGTCACACACCTCGTCGATGGTCTGCTGGATCAGATGGAGGGCGCCACGTCGGATCTCGAGGCGCTCGAGAGTCACATCCACCGCATCCAGGGACCGATTGGCCGCCTCCATCTCGAGTTGGACCCGTCGAGACTCGATGATCGACGAGAGCGTGGCGCGGGCCGCTTGGACGGCCTGACCGACTCGCGGCTTCTCGGCCGCATCGAGGCGTCCGATTCCCTTCTGCACCTCGGCGAGTTTCGAGCTCTTGCCGAGCAGCTCGCCGTCCACGGCAGCGAGTTCATCGAGGCTGGAGACCGAAGCCACGAGCGCCGGAGCATCGGCCAACACTTGTTCGAGCTGTTCCATGGAGTCCGAGGACATTAGCGGCGGCCCCTCGGGGCTCCGACGCCATTACGCCAGCGTGCCAGCTCGTAGGCGAGAATCGACCCTGCCACAGCCGCATTCAGGCTCTCGGTGCCACCTGCCATCGGGATGGTCACTCTCACATCTGCCTCCTCCACGGCCTCTTGCGAAAGCCCGTGGGCCTCACTGCCGACGAGGATCGACCAGGGCCGGTCGGGATCGAGATCCCAGGCGCCGGGGAGAAGGCCGCCACGCACCACCCCTGCGATCAGCCCGGCTCCAGCCTGCCTGACACCGATCGTCGTTCGGTAGTGCGCTCCAGCCGCAGCCCTGAGGACCTTCGGCGACCACACGTCGACCGACCCGTCGCCGGTGGCGACGTCGAGCGCGAATGCGGCGGCACTGCGGATCAGCGTCCCTGCATTTCCGGGATCCGTGACGCCCAGCGTGAGACTGTCGCGAGCCGCGGCGCCCGGGGCAGGTATTGGCACCACCGCCACCGGTCCACGCGGGTTCTCGGTCGGAGCCAGCCGGTCCAAGACCTCCTGGGTCACAGGGATCCAGACGTCGGACTGCACCAGGGCGCGGGACTCGGTGTCGGACTCGAGGCCGAACACCTCCACGGGCGAAACCCCCGCTTCGACGGCCTCCGCCAGGAGATGGGGACCTTCCAGGAGCGTCAGACCGCTCCTGGACCTCTCCGCGACGCGACGAAGCCGGACCGCTCTTGCCACCCGACTGTTGCGGGGGGAGCGGACCGGCTCCATCTGCGGTTCGGTCAGTGCTGCTTGGCGACTTCGACCAGAGAGGCGAAAGCCCCCGGATCGTTCACCGCCATGTCGGCGAGCATCTTGCGGTCGACCTCGACTTCGGCCGCCTTCAAGCCGGCGATCAACTGCGAGTAGTTGAGCCCGTGGGTGCGGGCTGCCGCATTGATCCGGGTGATCCAGAGCCGTCGGAAGTCGCCTTTGCGGTCCCTCCGGTCCTTGTACGCGTCTTGCATCGCATGCATGACCTGCTCATTCGCAGCCCGGTAGCGCCTGCTCTTGGCGCCCTTGAAACCCTTGGCGCGGTCGAGGACCTTCTTGTGTGACTTCTTGGCATGTACTGCCCGTTTTACGCGAGCCATCTCGATACCTCCTCGACGCTCACTTACCGAGCATCCGCTTCGCCACCTTGGCGTCGCCGGGCGCCAGCCCGGAGTCGCCCTTCAGACGGCGGAAACGATTCTTGCCTTTGGCCAGTTTCAGGTGTCCGCGACCGGCCTGCTTGCGCAGGATCTTCCCGGACCCAGAGATCTTCAGTCGCTTGGCGGCGCCACGGTGGGTCTTCATCTTTGGCATGCCGGCCTCCTCACTCTTCTTCTGATTGCTCGGTCTCTGCCTGCGCTGCAGGGGGGCTCTCTTCCACAGACGCACTCTCGCCTGCCGCTCGATCTGCCGGTTCGGCCGGTTCGGGGGACTTGGAGTCCGAACGCTCCGAACGCCTCCGCACCGGTGAGATCGTCATCGTCATGTTTCGCCCGTCGAGGCTCGGCTCCTGCTCGACGACCCCGTACTCTTCGACGGCGTCGGCAAGCCTCACCAGAATCCGCTCGCCGAACTCGGGACGCTCACGCTCCCGTCCCCGGAATCGGACGGTCACCTTCACCTTGTCTCCCTCGGACAGCCACTCGATGGTGCGGCGGGCCTGCATCTGGAAGTCATGGTCGGCGATTCGCGGCGAGAGCCGCGTCTCCTTGATGACGGTTCGCGTCTGCTTCTTGCGAGCCTCACGGTCTCTGACGGACTGCTCGTACTTGAACTTTCCGTAGTCCATGAGCCGGCACACGGGGGGTTTGGCACCCGGGGCGACCTCGACGAGGTCGAGGCCGAGTTGGTCGGCCAGCCACAGGGCCTCTGCCAGTTTCTTGACCCCGATCTGGGATCCATCCGGTGCCACCACTCTCACCTCGGTAGCCCTGATGTACCCGTTCACACGCAGTTCAGCGATCTCGCAACCTCCTGTTGTTCATAGAAAAAGCAGCAAGAAAAGACCTTGCTGCCGTACCGAAGACCCTCCGGGGTCTCCGGTGGGGTGACCTCGGCGCACTCGAAAGTGGCCGGGTGGGAGGCAGCGGCCTCCACTTGAAGCTCGATTGTCGGGGTTCATCATAGCCTGAGCCCCGAGCCGCGATTCCGAATCGGTGCGCGCTCGGGTTCAAATGCCGTTCAGGGCCCGCACCGTCTCCACGACCGCGAGCGCCGCCTCGGCGCCCTTGTTCGCCGGACCGGGCAGGGCTCGCTCCAGGGCGTGTTCGTACTCCTGGACGGTGAGCACGGCGTTGCCGACCGGCTTGGAGTGGCGTATCGCCACTTCGCCCAGACCGTGTGAGGACACACGGGCCACGATGTCATAGTGATCGGTTTCACCCTTGATCACGGCTCCGACCGCCACCACGGCATCGCATCCCGCCTCGAAGAGACGATCGGCGACCACCGGCAACTCGAGGGCGCCGGGGACCCGCACCACGAAGATGGCCGGCACCCCCAACTCCTCCAACGTCTTCACGGCCGCTTCCAGAAGCCGCTGTGTGATCGAACCGTTGAACTCGGCCACAGCCACTCCTACACGTTGAGGGCCGCCACCGGGGGTGATCTCGACCACTTCGCTCACCCGCCGTCACCTCCGAGCAGATGCCCGAGCTTGCTGGCCTTGGTGTCGAGGTAGCGCTCGTTGTGTTCGTTTCTGGGAGTCACCAACGGCACCCGGTCCACGATTCGCAGTCCGTAACCCTCGATCCCGGCCCGCTTGGTGGGGTTGTTGGTGAGGAGCCTCATCGATCGAACCCCGAGGTCGTAGAGGATCTGGGCGCCGATCCCGTAATCACGGGCATCGACAGGCACGCCGAGATCCTGGTTGGCCTCCACGGTGTCTCGCCCAGAGTCCTGAAGGGTGTAGGCGCGCAGTTTCTGAAAGAGCCCGATGCCCCTGCCCTCATGGCCCCTGATGTAGAGCACCACGCCTCGGCCCTCCTCGGCGACTTTGGCGAGAGCGAGGTCCAACTGTGGGCCGCAGTCGCACCGGAGCGACCCGAACACGTCTCCGGTCAGGCACTCTGAGTGGACTCGCACCAAGGTGTCTTCCCCGTCGCCGAGATCCCCGGCCACGAAGGCAACATGCTCTCGTTCATCGACGAGGGACCTGAACCCGACGGCCATGAAGGACCCGTATCGCGTGGGGATCTCTGCCTCGGCCACCCTCTCGAAAACACGCTCCTCCCGCACCCTCCGGTAGGCGATCACGTCGGCGATCGATCCGATCAGGAGGCCATGCTCCTTGGCGAAGACCTCGAGTTCGGCTAGCCGCGCCACCGATCCATCGTCGTTCATCACCTCTGCGAGCACGCCCGCCGGGATCAACCCGGCGATCCGCGCCAGATCGACGGCAGCCTCCGTGTGGCCTGCCCGCTTGAGAACGCCGCCCTCGCGATAGCGAAGTGGAAAGATGTGGCCGGGCCTCGCGAGGTCACCGGGCAATGTGTCGGGGTCGAGTATCGCCGCGATCGTCCTGAGCCGGTCACGGGCGGAGATCCCCGTGGTCGTACCCGCAATGGCATCGACCGACTGGGTGAAGGCGGTTCTTCGCCGGTCGGTGTTGTCGACCACCATCTGGGGGAGCTCGAGGCGTTGGAGCAGGTCCGGCTCGACAGCCAGGCAGATGATGCCGCTGGTGTGGCGAATCATGAACGCCATCTGCGCTTCGGTCATCTTCTCTGCCGCGACGATCAGGTCGCCTTCGTTCTCGCGGTCGGCGTCGTCGACGACGATCACCATTCCGCCGCGCTCGACCTCGGCGATCAGATCCTCGACCGGAGCGAACATCGTCTACTCCACACTCATCAAACGCTGCACGTACTTGGCGAGGATATCCGCCTCGAGGTTGACCTCGTCCCCCACCGCGAGGGTGCCAAACGTGGTCACCTCGAGGGTGTGGGGAATCAGCGCGAATTCGAACGCCGAGCGATCAACACCTGACACCGTGAGACTCACTCCGTCGACCGTGATCGAGCCTTTCTCGACCACGTACCGCATGAACGCCTCGCCGCAATCGACCGTGACCCTCACGCCGTTCCCGTCGGGCGAGACGGACGTCACGGATCCGGCTGCATCGATGTGACCCTGCACGATGTGTCCATCGAAACGGCCGTCAGCCCGCATGGCTCGCTCCAGGTTCACGGAGCTACCGGGCTCGAGCTTCCCGAGGTTGGTGCGCCGAAGCGTTTCGGTGATTGCCTCGACTCGGAAGAGGCCATCGGCCACGTGGACTGCGGTCAAGCATGCACCGTTGATGGCCACCGAGCCTCCCACGGGCAGGCCCTCGGCAACCGAAGGTGCCTCGATGGTGATGACCCTTCCCTCTCCGCGGTCATCGACGGCTACCACCCGGCCCACGGTTTCCACTATGCCGGTGAACACTCTTTCATATCCTCCATTCGATCCTCACGTCGGGACCTACGAGACGCACGTCGACGATCTCGAGTGGGGTGGCCTCGGACAGCGTCCCGAACACCGATCTGAACAAGCCCATACCCACTCCCCCCGCCAGCTTGGCACCGAGGTAGAGCACCCCCCGGTTGACGAGACCGGCCTTCAGCAGGTTCGAAGCCAGCCGCGCCCCTCCTTCGACGAGCACATCCAGATACCCGAGTTCACCGATTCTGATCAGCCCGAGTGCCAGGTCCACGCCACCCTTGTCGTCGGGGACCTCGATGACCGTCCCCGGCACGTCGAGCGGCCCGGGCGCCAGCACCACGGGGTCCCGCTGCCAGATCCGCGCCGTCTCCGGCAGGTCCTGATCCCCCATCACCACTATCGGACGTGGCTGAGGGCCGTCATAATCCTCGAGTCTCACGTTCAGGCGTGGATCGTCGATCCGCAATGTTCCTGCGCCGATCATCACCGCATCGGCGGCCGCACGAAGCAGATGGGCATCACGACGGGCCTCTTCGCCGGTGATCCACTGCGAGGTTCCATCGGTGGCAGCGGTCTGACCGTCGAGCGTTGCCGCAGCCTTGACCGTCACCAGGGGCATGTCGGTCCGCCTGTGGTGGAAGTAGGCAGGATCCACCGCTTCGATCTCCGCCTCCGGCAAGACGTCGGTGACGATTTCGATCCCCGCCTGCCTGAGATGTCTGACCCCGCGGCCCGCAACGTGGCGATCAGGATCGAGCACGCCTGCCACCACCCGGGTGATCCCGGCATCGATGATCGCCCCGGTGCATGGAGGCGTGGTCGCCTGATGGTCACACGGCTCGAGGGTGACGATGAGCGTGGCCCCCCTGGCCCGCTCTCCGGCCTCGGCAAGGGCTATGACCTCGGCATGACGACTTCCCGCACCAGGATGGGCGCCCTCGCCGACCACCTCTCCGTCGGGTGCAACGACGATCGCTCCGACGCGGGGATTCGGGTGGGTTCGGTGGCCGGCAGCGAGATCGAGGGCACGGTGCATCAGCCCCTGCCAGGCGGTGTTTTCGTTCATCAGGCGGTCCGGCGATCGATCCGATAGGACGAGCCGTGCTGTTTCTTGGCGAATTCCTTCATCTCGACCGCCAGAGCCGATGCCTCCCATTGCGAGGCGATGGGCCGGTTCGTGTTGGACACGACCCCCATCGAGATCGAAACCACCGGGAAGGCGTAGCGATCTCCCCTTCGATCGGTGACCTCGATGTACCCGCGCAGGGCATCGGCGGTGTCGTAGTAGTCGAGGATGCCGTCGTCGAAGCGCTCTATGAGCGCCTTGCAGAAGTCCTCGGCGAGTTCGGCTGTGGTGATGGCGACGAAGTCGTCACCGCCGATGTGACCGACGAAGGCGCGTTCGTCTGCGACGTCTGCGACCGCTCGGCGCACGCACTCGGCCGAGAACTTGATCACCTGATCGCCGCGCATGAAGCCGTAGTGGTCGTTGAAGGCCTTGAAGTTGTCGAGGTCGATGTGGACCAGGGCGAACGATTCCGACGAGGAAAGGCGGCTCTCGATCTCCGCGCCGATGCGGAAGTTGCCGGGTAAGCCCGTGAGCGGAGAGGTGTCACGCGCTGCTTGGGTGCGCCTCAACACCGCCTTCACCCGCGCCACCAGTTCGTCGACGTCGAAAGGCTTCGTTATGTAGTCGTCGGCGCCACCCTCCAGACCGGCGACCCGATCCTCGGTGAGGCCGCGGGCGGTCAGCAGGACGATGGAGGTCCCGGCGAGGGCCGGCGTCGAACGCATCTCCCTGAGAGCGGTCAGCCCGTCCATGCGAGGCATCATGATGTCGAGGAGCACGAGATCGGGAGGGGAAGCGACAGCAGCTTCGATGGCTTCGATTCCGTCGCCTGCCGTGCCCACCGTGAAACCTTCGAGCTCGAGGTTTATGCGAACGACCCGACGGATGTCCTCATCGTCGTCAACTACCAGTATCCGCTGTGTCACAGAGCTCCCTCGATCGTCCGCCGCAACTCCTCCAGCGCCAGTGCCGGATCGGCGGCGCGGAACACCGCTGAACCGGCCACGAACACGTTGGCGCCGGCGTCTCTCGCCAGCGGTGCGGTCTCGGCCGTGATGCCGCCATCTATCTGTATATCGGTATCGACCCCATGCGAATCAACCCACTTCCTGGCCGACTCCACCTTGTGGAGGATCTCCGGCATGAAAGCCTGACCACCGAAGCCGGGATTCACCGACATCACCAGCAACATGTCGCTCATCTCCGCAAACGGCTCGATGGCCGCCCATGGCGTCGGGGGCGAGATGACCAGGCCGAAACCGAGGCCGAGGCCCCTCGCGGCGGCGGCTGCTGCGGTCGGATCGGGCACCGCTTCGATGTGAAGGGTGATCAGATCGGCACCGGCCTCGGCGAGTTGCGGTAGGTATGCGGTGGGGTTGCTGGTCATCAGGTGGCAATCG
>JBFGRR010000026.1:0-11609 GCA_041567215.1 Acidimicrobiia bacterium
GAGACGGATGTCTCCGACGGGTTCTGGTAGACGAACCAGTTGACCGTCTTGCGATGGCTGTCCGGGCAGGGCGACCACTGCCACCGCATCGTCGACCCGGCTTCGCAGCGCACGCGCCAATCCTGCGATGGACGCGTGGGACAACTGCGGGCCTGCGCTGTCACCTTCGCCCACGAAGACGCTCACTGCACCGGAGGCCCGTCCCCCTACGTAGACATCGAAGCCACCGGCGCCGCCCACCTTGTCGATGCGGTCGCGCCACGAGTTGGGCGGGGACTTGCCCACCAGACCCACCTCGGCGAAGGCCGGATGACCGGCCAGCGCATACGCGCAGCGGATCTCCGTCTCACTCACTGGATTGACTGCTACACGGATGCCAGGCACTTCCAAGAGGGTACCGAGGTTCCGTCTAGCGCTCAGGCTGCGGATGCAAAGGTTCGGGCAGGAACACTGCGCCCGCTCCCCGCCCGGCCACGACGTCGTTCGGATTGCTCAACTGGCACCTCTGCAGGCTCAGACAGCCGCATCCGATGCACCCGGCCAAGCCATCACGCAACTGCTCCAATGCCCGGATCTCGTCGTCGAGCCGTTTCCGCCACGACCGGGAGATCCGGGTCCAGTCGGCCTTGGTGGGGGTGCGCTCGGCGGGAAGCAACGACAGTGCCTCCTGGATCTCCGCCAGCGTGAGTCCGACATGCCGCGCTGCGGCGATGAAGGCCAGGCGACGGAGTTCGCTGCGCCGGAAGCGACGCTGGCCGCCATCCGTGCGGGATGCCTCGATCAGGCCCTCCCGCTCGTAGTACCGAAGCGCCGAGGCACTGAAGCCGCTCCGCTTCGAGGTTTCGCTGATCGTCAGAAGATCCTCCATGAGCGAGATTATCCCTTGACTTGAAGTCAACTTCAAGTTGTAGGTTGGGTCAGGCAACGGCTCTACAGGAGGAATCGCAAATGCCAAATGCAGTGATCACAGGTGGCTCGAAGGGTCTGGGAAGGGCACTCGCTCTCGCTCTGGCCGACGAGGGATGGGATGTCGTCATCACGGCCAGGACGCAGCGCTCTCTCGACGATGTCGTCCGTGCCGGCCTTCCACGCATCCAGGCCATCGCCGGTGACATACGCGACGAGTCGCATCGGTCTCAGCTGGCCCACGCAACGGGCCCGAGCCTGGATCTTCTCGTCAACAACGCCAGCCACCTGGGTCCGAGCCCGCA
Organism: Acidimicrobiia bacterium; assembly: GCA_041567215.1. Taxonomy (GTDB): domain Bacteria; phylum Actinomycetota; class Acidimicrobiia; order Spongiisociales; family ZC4RG35; genus JBFGRR01. Next base: position 1,212 of record JBFGRR010000026.1, read on the forward strand.
GCTTCCGCTCGGCGATGTCGACGAAGGGGAGCTGCACTCGGTGTTCGACACCAACGTCGTCTCCCCGCTGGCACTGACCGGACACCTTCTCCCTGCGCTCAGACGAGGGAGAGGCGCGGTCGTCAACGTCTCGTCCGATGCCGCCGTCGAGACCTACGAGAGGTGGGGGCCATACGGGGCCTCGAAGGCAGCTCTCGACCATGCGAGCGCCGTGTTGGCCAGGGAGGAGCCCGATCTGAGGGTCTACGCTTTCGACCCCGGTGACATGCGCACCGACATGCACCAGGCCGCATTTGCCGGTGAGGACATCTCCGACAGGCCGCTCCCGGAGACCGTCGTTCCGGTGCTGCGCCACCTGGTGTCGAGCGGGCTGCCTTCGGGGAGGTACTCGGCCGCCGACCTGTTGGGGCACGTGCGATGACGCTCGGAGCGGCGAGGCTGCGTTTCGTGCTCCCCGAGGACCGGGTGGCGGCCGCGCCCCCCGGTCATCGTGGCCTGGAGCGCGACGAGGTGCGCCTCATGGCCGCCTCCCCGAGAGGCTTCTTCGATACGAAGTTCCGCGGATTGCCTGCGTTTCTCAGACCTGGCGACCTTCTGGTCGTGAACACCAGCCCGACCATTGCGGCGGCGGTGGAGGGCACCCGGAGCAACCATCCCGTCGTCGTTCACTTCTCGACGCCCCTCGAGGACGGCAGGTGGGTGATCGAACTGAGGCGCCCGGATGCGACGGGACCGGCCCTCGACGGCCGGTCGGGGGAGGGAATCGCCGTACCAGGCGGCGTGGTCGTCCTCGAGGAGCCGGCGGATGAGGGAACACCCGGTGCGGTCCGTCTCTGGCGAGCAAGAATCGAGGTCGCCGGTGGAGTCCGCCGCCTCATGCGCCGTCATGGCAAGCCCATCCGCTACGGCTACATGTCGGGCGAGTGGCCGCTCTCGGCGTACCAGACGATCTGCGCGGATCTCCGCCGCGGGCCGGGCAGCGCGGAGATGCCGAGCGCCGGTCGCCCGTTCACCAGGGCGTTGGTGCGGGCACTGCGTGACTCGGGAGTACGAATGGCCTCGGTCGAGCTCCATGCAGGGGTCTCTTCTCAGGAGTCCCACGAGGCCCCTCAGCCCGAACGATTCACCGTATCCAGAGAGGCGGCGAGATTGGTCAACGCCACGCACCGGCACAACGGCCGAGTGATAGCGGTCGGGACGACAGTCACCAGAGCTCTCGAGTCCGCGGTCGCGGAAGACGGCACGGTCGCCGCTACGAAAGGATGGACGGGCCTCCTGCTCGGGCCCGATCGTCCTGCCCGGACCGTGGACGGCCTGATCACCGGATGGCACCCGCCGGAGGCTTCCCACCTCGACCTTTTGCAGGCGGTGGCGGGGGCGGACCTGGTGGCGGACGCCTATGGCCGTGCTCTTGCCGGCGACTATCTGTGGCATGAATTCGGCGACTCATGCCTGCTGGTGGGTGAACGGAATAGACGAAGTCGGTAACCGACGGACTCGTCCTGAGGCAAGTCTGGTGGGCCCACGTGGACTTGAACCACGGACCTCTTCCTTATCAGGGAAGCGCTCTAACCGAGCTGAGCTATGGGCCCGAACCCTCCGCGTCGCGGAGGCGGGGCATTGTATCCCCGGGGCCCAATGGCCGCCAGATCGCAGACTCGATGTCGATTTCGTGCCGTAACATGGATCCATCCCAGGGGACGTAGCTCAGTCGGAAGAGCACCTGCTTTGCAAGCAGGGGGTCGTGGGTTCGAATCCCATCGTCTCCACGAGCCACATAGAGGAGCCCCACGTGCGCAGTGCCGTGATCGTTGATGCAGTCCGGACCCCGGCCGCCCGCCGGAACGGCAACTTCAAGGACATCCACCCCGTCGACCTCGCCTCCATCCCTCTGAAGGCCGTTGTCGAGCGCAATGGCATCGACCCGGCGCTCGTCGAGGACGTGATCATGGGATGCGTGATGCAGACGGGCGAGCAGGGTGTCAACGTCGGTCGCAACGCTGCCCTCGCGGCGGGCTTCCCCGAGGAGGTCGTCGGGACGACGATCGACCGTCAGTGTGGCTCCTCGCAGCAGGCCGCCCACTTCGCAGCCCAGGGTGTCATGGCCGGCGCCTACGACGTCGTCATCGCCGGCGGGGTCGAGTCGATGACCAGGGTGCCCATGGGCATCACCGCCCAGCAGGGCCCCGGTTTTCCTTTTGGCCCCCTGATGTTGGACCGGTACGCACATGGGCTGGTACCGCAAGGACTGTCGGCCGAGATGATCGCCGAGAAGTGGGCCATCGCCCGCGATGAACTCGATGCCCTGTCGCTCGAGTCGCACCGCCGTGCCGCCGTCGCCACCGAGGAGGGACGTTTCGACTCCCAGATCGTCCCGGTTCCCGTGAAGCGGGAGGACGGGTCGGAGGAACTGGTCACAACAGACGAAGGCATCCGGTTCGACACCACCCTCGAGAAGCTCTCCGGCCTCCAACCGGCTTTCAAGGTCGATGGCGTCGTCACGGCAGGCAACTCCTCACAGATCTCGGATGGGGCTGCCGCAGTGCTGATCATGAGCGAAGACAAGGCCGCCGAGCTGGGGATGAATCCGCTGGCGCGTTTCACGGGGTTCTCTCTCGCCGGAGCCGATCCGGTGCTGATGCTGACCGCTCCGATTCCCGCCACGTCGAAGGTCCTCGAGAAGGCCGGTCTGACGATCGATGACATCGACCTCTTCGAGGTCAATGAGGCCTTTGCTGTGGTGACGGCGATGTGGCGCATGGAGCATGGCGGAACCGATCCGATGGGCCTCTGGGAGAGGACCAACGTCAACGGCGGCGCCATCGCCCTCGGACATCCGCTGGGAGCCAGCGGCGCGAAGCTTCTCACGACACTGGTCCACGAGTTGGTCCGCTCGGGCGGCAGGTACGGACTGCAGACGATGTGCGAGGGCGGCGGCATGGCCAACGGCCTCATCATCGAGAGGATCTAGTCCGGAGTGGGCCTCCTCAACGTCCTGATCGCCATCGGCATCTTCGTGATCGTGTGGGGCGTGAGCGTCTGGGCGATCAGGTTGTTGACCAGCCCTCCGGCCGAGGTGGATCCCGAAGAGGTAGTCGAGGTCGAGCAACCCTATCTGTGCACCTTGTGCGGGACCGAAGTCGTCATGACGGTTCAGAACGTCAGCGAGTCGGCGGCTCCGAAGCACTGCCGGGAAGAGATGATCCCGGTCTGAATGACACCGGTGTAGTTATGCCCAAAGTTTTCCACATGGGTGGAAAACGACACGAGTGTCATTCACCGATAGGCGGTGGTCATCATGAAGCCCGCTCCGATCAGGACCAGGCCGACTATCAGCACGTAGTAATCCAGTTGGAACACGAAGCGGAACAACACCAGCAGCACGCCGACCACCATCAGTCCCGCCATGGTGGCCACGAACCAGGTGGGTGAGGGCGGCTTCTTCTTCGCCGACACCACGACGGGTGGGCGGGGCTGGCTCTTTTTCTTTGGCTTGCGTCGTTTGGACTCGGGCATTGCGGCCAGGATCGTAGTCGGCCTTTCCGGCATGTTCCCCTCCCACCGGTAGTCTCGCCCGCCATGCGGGTTCTCGTCATCGACAACTACGACAGCTTCACCTTCAACCTCGTCCAGTACCTGGGTGAGTTGGGCGCCGAGCCGGTGGTGGTCCGAAACGACGTGATGTCCGTCGCCGATGCCCGTCGTCTGCAACCGGACCGCCTGGTGATCTCACCCGGGCCGGGCCGGCCCGAGAACGCCGGCCGCTCGGTGGAGTTCGTCGAGGCGCTGGGCGGTGACATCCCCACTCTCGGCGTCTGTCTCGGGCACCAGGCGATCGCCGTCGCGTTCGGCGGGACGGTGGATCTGGCGCCAGAGCCGCGGCATGGCAAGACCTCGAGGATCGCCCACGACGGCAAGGGCGTTTTCGCCGGACTCGAGCCGGGATTCCAGGCGACGAGGTATCACTCGCTGGCAACCATCGACCTTCCCGAGGAATTGGAGGTCTGCGCCCGTAGCGAGGAGGACGGGGTCGTCCAGGGAATCCGCCACCGGGACCTGCCCATCCACGGGGTTCAGTTCCACCCCGAGAGCATCATGACCACCGAGGGGATGCGCCTCCTCGAGAACTTCCTGGCGGACTAGGGCGGTGGTGGAGGCAGCAGCGTCGTCGTGGTCGTTGTCGTCGTGGGCGGCGCCTCGCCGAGGGTGACCGTCACCGTCTCGCCCGGGAGCAAGGTCTCGCCGGCAGGCGGGAACTGATCGACCACGCGGCCCACCAGGGCAGGATCGTTCACCTGGATCTTGGCTGCGCTCACCCGCAGCACCAGGCCAAGGCTCTCGGCCCGGGTGCGAGCAGCGTCCTCGGTCAGGCCGAGGAGGCTGGGCACGTCCACGGGCTTGGGACCATCGGACACGAACACCCGAACGGTGTCGCCCGGTGTCAGCGACTGTCCCGCCACTGGTTCGGTTCGGATGACCCTTCCTCGTTCGACCAGGGCGTCGAAGTCGGCCCGGATGTCCCACTTGAGGCCCAGTTGAGCGAGTTTGGAGACCGCTTCGCGCTCGGTGAGGCCGTCCAGGCTCTCGAGAGTCACCTGGTTGGGGCCGGCGCTGACCGTGAGGCTGATGGCGCTGCCTGCGGCGGCCTGGGAGCCGGCAGGCGGGTTCTGGCCCACGACCTTGCCGGGCGGCTCGGTCGAGTTCTCCTGCGAGGTGATCGGACCTATGACGAAGCCCTGGGCTTCGATGAGGGTCTGGGCGTCCGCAACGGGCAGCCCTATCAGGAATGGGACCCCGAACTGCTCGGTTCCGGAAGAGACGTAGACCAGGACGGTCGAGCCAAGGGCGACGATGGCGTCGGCGGCCGGGTCCGTCCTGATGACGATCCCGACCTCGACCGCGGGGTCGGCCTCCCGTTGGGGGATGGCGATGAATCCTGCGTCCTGGACCATCCGGAGCGCCTCCCGCTCCTCGAGCCCGGCGACTGCGGGCACGGCAACGGATCCATCGGCGGATCCCGAGCCGCCCAGGAGCTGGAAGACCAGGTACACCAGCACGCCCAGTGTGGCGAGGAGTGCGAACGTCCCGACCACGAACGCCAGGTTGGAGGCAGGCGGCTCTTCGAGCTGCCGGTAGGCCTCGGCGGGTGGAACGGTGGCCGGCGGGGGTACCGGTGTGGCCATCATCTTGGTGCTGTCGGCGGGTGGCGCGGCGGTCGTCTCCGGCGCCTCACCGCGGAGCACCCGCCAGAGGTCGGCTCGCAGGGCCTCGGCGGTCTGGTACCGGGAGCCGGGGTCCTTGTGCATCGCCTTCAGGACGATGCGGTCGAGTTCGGTTGGAACGTCGGGATTCACGGCGGAAGGTAGCGCCACATCGGACGAGACGTGCTGGTAGGCGACCGCGACAGGGCTGTCACCGCGGAACGGGGGCCTCCCTGTGAGCATCTCGTAGAGCACCACACCGAGGGAGTAGACGTCGGAGCGCTCGTCTGCCGGCGAGCCCTGCGCCTGTTCCGGGCTGAAGTAGGTGGCGGTTCCCATCACGGCACCGGTCTTGGTCAGTTCTGCCGAGTCGTCCCAGGCCCGGGCGATCCCGAAGTCGGTGACCTTCACGGTGCCATCAGGGGCGAGGAGGATGTTTCCTGGCTTGATGTCGCGATGCACCAGGCCGGCCCGGTGGGCTACGGAGAGTGCAGCGGACACCTCGGCGGCGATCTCGAGCGCCCGGCGGGGGAGGAGCGAACCTTCCGAGCGGAGCACCTCTCGCAGCGAGCGGCCTTCGATCAACTCCATGACGATGAAGTAGGTCTTTTCGAACTGGCCCCAGTCGTAGATGCCGACGATGTTCGGGTGGGTGAGGTTGGCGGCGGCCTGCGCCTCGCGCCGGAAGCGCTTCACGAATGCTTCATCGGCGCTGAACTGCGAGTGCAGGACCTTGACCGCGATCTTGCGGCCCAGCAGCGTGTCCCTGCCCATGTAGACGTCGGCCATCCCGCCCCGTGCCAGGTGCGCGGTGGCTTCGTAGCGGTCGGTGAGGGAGAAGGGGGTGTTCATGTGAACTCGCTGATTCTACGGGCAAGGAGCTTTGCTTGGTAACTCATGTCGGATCAACCGGTCAGCCATGCCTCGATCACCTTCCGGGCGATGGGTGCCGCCACCGAGCCGCCGGTGGCGGTGTCGCCCGCAAATCCGCCCTCCTCCACCAGCACGGCCAGAGCGATCGTCGGGTCGTCGGCAGGAGCGAACCCTATGAACCACACGTGCGGCGCCCCTCCGGGGCGTTCGGCGGTCCCGGTCTTCCCGCCCACCCTCACACCCGGGATCGATGCCCGGCTACCGGTGCCTTCGGTGACGGCCCGCTCCATCATCTGTCGGAGCACCGTGGCCGTAGCGGGAGACATCGCCCTGGCAAGCGTTCGCGGGCGGCTGTTGCGGACTTGATTCCCGTCGGCGTCGAACACGGTCGCCAGTAGGTGGGGTTCCATCACCTCGCCTCCGTTGGCGACGCCGGCCGCCACCATCGCCATGACGAGCGGAGATGCTTTCACGTCTCTCTCGCCGATGGCGCTCTGTGCCAGGGCGGGGAGATCGTTCAGCAACTCACGCACGGGGAAACTGGCCACCGCGAGCTCCCAGGGGAACTCGATGGCCCTGCCGAATCCGAGTCCCGCTGCCGACCTGCCCACCTCCTCTGCGCCTATCTCCATGGCGATCTGAGCGAAGGTGGTGTTGCACGACTTCACGAAGGCGGTGACCACCGACACGGAGACACCGTCGGCGCAGGCGATCCGGCTGAAGTTGCGGATGGTTGCCGAGGAGCCCGGGAGTTCTAGTTGAACGGGATCCGGATACTCTGTCTCAGGTCCGGCGGCGCCGGCGTCGAAGGCCGCGGCGGCGACGACGGTCTTGAACGTCGAGCCCGGTGCATACAACTCTCGCCCGGCGCGGTCTCTCAGAGGTTGGTCGCTGCGGTCCAGGAGGGCCTGGCGAGACTCCACTGCGTTGGATCCGAGGAAGTCGGACGCGTCGTAGGACGGTGAGGACACGTACGCCAGCACGGCGCCGGTCTCGGGGTCGAGCGCCACGACGGCGCCCCGCTGGCCCTCCAAGGCTTGAAATGCAGCCCGCTGCAATCCGGCATCGATCGTCAACTGGATGGTGCGCGGCCGCAGGTCACGCCCGAATAGGGCCGAGATCGCATCGGAGATGGTGAGGTCGCGGCGGGATCGCAGATCGGAGGCGTAGGCCGCCTCCACTCCGGCATCTCCGACCAGTCGGCTCGCGTATCCGACGACGGGTGTGAATGCCTCACCGGCGGGATAGGACCGTGCGTAGGCCGAGGCGTTGTCGGGCACCCGCACCGACTGGGCGAGGATCACCCCGTCGGCGCTGACTATCAACCCGCGTTCCTTGGTGGTGAGGCTGATGGCGGTCCTGGCGTTTCGGGGATCGGAGCGGTAGCGATCAGCGCCGATGACCTGGAACCAGGTGGCGGCGATCAGAAGCAGACCGAACCCGCCGAACATGGCCGCAGCGAGGCGCCTGGTGGGGCCGTTCACAAGGCTTCCTCGTGAGACACACGCACCAGGCCGGCGAGGAGGAGCATGTTGCCGACCAGGGCCGATCCACCGTACGACATGAACGGAAGGGCGATTCCGGTCAGCGGCACGATCCTCATGATGCCTCCCAATATCAGGAAGATCTGGAACCCGAGGACCAGGCTGAGGCCGACGGCGAGCAGCTTGCGAAAGCGATCGCGGGCCTGCAGGGCGATTCCGAATCCGGCGGCCACCAGGAGGGCGTAGGAGGCGAGGACCGCGACGGTGCCGGCGAAACCGAACTCTTCACCCACCGCGGCGAAGATGAAATCGGTCACGGCAGCAGGGATCAGATCAGGCCTGCCCAGACCGGGCCCAGCACCCGCGAGGCTCCCGGTGCCGAGAGCGAACGACCCTTGGGCGATCTGGTAGCCGGCACCCTCGAAGTCCGCAAAGGGCCGGATCCACGAGTCGATCCTCCTCTGCACGTGATCGAATGCCATCCACCCGCCCACGCCCCCAAGCACGGTCAGTACGCCACCGAGAGCCAGGTACCCCGTGGCGCCGGTGGCGGCGTAGAGCATGGCCACGAAGAGGGCGAACAGGAGAAGGGACGCCCCGAGGTCTCTCTGGAACACCAGGACCCCCAGGCTGGCCACCCAGGCGATCAGCAGTGGCACGAGTTGCCGTGGCTCCGGGATGGCGATCCGGCCGATGTGACGTTGTGCACCGGTCAGCGCCATCTGACGGTCGGCGAGGTAGCCGGCCAGGAAGACGACCAGGAGCAACTTGCCGACCTCTGCCGGCTGGAAGTTCAGTTCCGTGAACCCGAGGTTGGCGACTATCCAGAGCCTGCTGCCGTTGACCTCGGCACCCACCAGAGGCACCGGCCAGTCGGTCGGGAGCAGCGGCAGCATCAACAACCCGACGGCTGCGAGCAGCGTCAGATTCCGGTAGCGGCGCAGCCTTCCCAGTCCGGCGCGGTGGAGGGCCCACAGAGCGAGCGTCGCCACACCAGAGGCGATCAACAGCCACCATCTCTGCAGCCCGGCACGGTCCGGGCTGATCCGGTAGATCTCGATGAAGCCGATGGCCGTCACCAGAGCCACAGGTGGGAGCACGAGGGTGCTGGAGTGTTTCGCGAACAGCCTCATCGCCATGTGAAAGCCGCCGAAGGCGATCGCAAAGACCAGGAACGTCAAACCCGCCTGTGCGTCGACCGTTCCACCCCGGGAAAGGTTGACGAGGGTGACCCCGAAGGCCGCAAGCGCGGACGCGCCGCCGAGAAGGAGCGCCTCCGTGTTCCTGGTCACGCCGTCACTTCACGTCCACGACGAGCGCTGTGACGTTGTCGTGTCCACCTGCGATGTTGGCGCGCTCCACCAGATCCCAGACGGCTTCCTCGGCCGTGGCGGACCGCAGGGCTTCCTGGATCGATGTGTCATCGATCATCGAGCTGACACCATCGGAGCAGATCAACAGCCGATCTCCCGGTTGCAGCTTCTCTTCGAATACATCGACCTCGACGTCAGGCCCGAGACCGACCGCCCGGGTGAGCATGCTGCGCTGAGGGTGGGTGTTGACGTCCTCCGGGGCGATCGTGCCCGCCTGTAGGTACTCGTTGACGAGGGTGTGGTCGTCGGTCAGTTGCCGGAGTTCGCCTCCCCGCAGCAGATAGGCCCTGCTGTCGCCGACATGGCCAAAGACCGCCACATGCCCTGGCCTCAACTCCGCCATGGTCACCGTGGTGCCCATCCCCGCAAGTTCGGGCCGGCGAGCTGCCTCGTTGAGGATCGCCAGGTTGGCCATCAGGACACGGCCCTCGATGTCTGTGTCCGAGTCGACGGTCTCCTTGACGGCGATACCGGCGGCGACCTCTCCCGCTGCGTGGCCGCCCATGCCGTCGGCCACCACGACCACCATCGGCCCTTCACCCGTCCCTGCGGTCTCGGGGAAGACGGCGTCTTGATTGTTGGCCCTGAGGCGCCCCTTGTGCGTGGCCACGGCCCACTGATAGCTCACCGAACCTCCATCACCGTCTTGCCCACCTGTATGGCGTCACCCCGGCTCAGGTCGACGGGAGCGGTCACCCGTCTGCCGTTCACGTAGGTGCCGTTGGTGCTGCCGAGATCGGCCAGCACGAGGCGTCCCTCTCTGGCTGTCAGCCTCAGGTGGAATTCGGAAGCGTAGGGGTCTTCGAGGATGATGTCGGCCTGCGGGCTACGACCAAGCACCTGAGCATCGGCAACGTTGAAGTCGAAGCCGGCTTGAGAGTCGGACTTCACCACGACGACCCGGGTTCCCGCTCTACCAGCGGCTCTTCGCTTGAGACCCAGATGTCCGGCGATCGAGCGGGCGACCTGCCACACGAACAGGTAGACGAGTCCGAGGAAGATGAGACGAAGCAGCGAGAGCAGCAGATCCGGCATCAGACGGCTGCCTCGAACCTGAACGACACGTTGCCGAACGAGATGAGAGATCCGGGTTCGATCACCGTCGAGGCGGCGGGTTCCCCGTCGACCCTGGTGCCGTTGGTGGACCGGAGGTCGCGCACGTGGGCGGAACCCGACTCGGTCCACAGCAGGGCGTGGCGGCGACTCACCGTGTCGTCTTCGACCACCACGTCGGCATCGGCAGATCTTCCCACCACGGCCCGGTTCACCGTGATCGGGATCGTCACGGCGCCGGCGAGCATTCCCCAGGCGGGGCGGGGTCCTGGTATCGAGTCGTATGTGCACTTGGCCGTACCGGCCGGAACGTTGGGACTGGTCACGATCATCACCCTGGCCGGCCCGTCGAGGCGCCACCCCCGCTCCAGGGCCGATCTCTCAAGCGCAGCGGACAACTCGATCTGCAGCGGC
>JBFGRR010000027.1:0-11046 GCA_041567215.1 Acidimicrobiia bacterium
ACTGCTCGGAGCCGGGTGCCCAAAGCGACAGCCCGACCGTAGAGGGCCGAGCCGTCTACTCAAACCCCGGACCGTCGCCGCTCATTCCCGGTTCGGGACACACCCTCCGGTGTCGCCTTCTTTTCGAGGGCCGTGAAAGCCTTCTCCACCATCACAGCGAGCAAGCCGACCAGCACCGCCCCGATGAAGAGCTCGCCTTCCCCACGCCGCTTCGCAAACCCATCCACGATGAACCGACCCAGGCCCGGCCCGGCAACGAGGGCGGCCAGTGTCGCCGTGGCGATCACCTGCACGTAGGCGATCCGGATCCCCTCCATGATCACCGGCAACGCCAGCGGGAGCTCCACCCTCGTGACGATTCTCCGTTCGGTCATTCCCATCCCCCGGGCCGCTTCGAGTACCCCCGGGGAACCCGTCTCGAAGGCGGCAACGGTGTTGGTGAACATCGGCGGGGCGGCCAGAGCGATGAGTGCAGGGAACGCCAGCCAGGGCCCGAGGCCCACCACGCCGAGAAACCAGAGCACCGCGATCGCGAGGATCCCGAACGAAGGCACGGCTCGGCCGATGTTCACGACACTCGAGGCCAGGAGGGCCCCCTTGCGCCGGTGAGCGATCCAGACGGCGGGGGGAAGGATCAACACTGCCGCGATGGCCATGGAGAGCGTCGAAATCCACATGTGCTCCCAGAGGCGCACCGGGATCGAGCCCGAGCCGGACCATGTCGAACTCTCACTCAGGAATTCCACGACCCGCGAGACGAATTCACTCATGGTTTCGCCCTGTGAAGCCACGGTGTCAGGGATCTCTCGAGCAGCACGAAGGCGACGTCGAACACAACCGCGATGGCAACCGATCCGACGGTTCCGACCAGAACTGCCGTCCAGAAGAAGGTCTGCAGGCCCCGCAGGATGTAGAACCCGAGTCCACCGAGCCCGATGATGGCGCTGATGGTCACCAGTCCGACGGTCGTCACGGTCGCAATACGCAACCCCGCAACGATCACCGGCATCGCCAGCGGCATCTCGATCTCGAGGAATCGGCGGCGACGGGTGTATCCCATGCCATCGGCTGCTTCGAGGACGGCCGGCGAAACCCCATCGATGCCGGCGACGATGTTGCGGATGATGATCAGCAGGGTGTAACTGACCAGAGCAATCTCGGCCGTGAGCACCGTGAGTCCCGTGAACGGGACCAACAGTGCGAACAGCGCCAGGCTGGGAACCGTGAACATGATGTTCGTCGCGGCGGTGATCGGCCCATAGGCCCGACGGTGCCTCAGAGCGACGACGGCCAGACCCACCGAGATCACGAAGCCGATCGCAACAGCCAGCACCGTCAAGTAGAGGTGCTCGATCAGGCGGTCGGTGATCGGGGAGGCGTTTCGACCGATCCACCCCCAATCGACGAGTGCTCGATCGGTCTGGGCCAGGAAGCTCATTCGGTTATCTCCTCGGCGATCGCATCGAGGTCGAGCATGCCGAGGTAGCGCGACCCGTCCACCACGACGGCAACCCGGGCATGGCCCGTCACCACGGCGTCGAGTGCCTTGCGGAGCGAGGAGGTTCTCTCCAACCTCACGAGGAAGTCTCTCGGTCGAAGCTCGAGGAGCGAAGATGCCGATTCCAGGTCGTCGGCGCCAAGCCAGCCGAGGAGGTTCTCTCCGTCGAGCACGGTGACCCAATCGAGTCCATGGGCGGCCATGACGTCCCGGGCGCTCGAAACGGTGGCCCGGACGTCCACCACCGGACCGCGCTGCATGTCGGCGCGCTCCACCGGCAGCAGCCCCAGACGCCGGAGGCCCCTCTCACCCCCCAGGAAATCCTCAACGAATCCGTTGGCCGGACTGCTGAGGATGTCCGAGGGCGGGCCGTATTGCTCGATCCTCCCCCCAGTGTTGAGGATGCACATCAGGTCACCGAGCCTGATCGCCTCGTCGATGTCGTGAGTGACGAAGACGATCGTCTTCTCGAGCCGATGCTGGAGTTCTTCGAGTTGGTCCTGTAGGTGGGTCCTGATGATGGGGTCCACCGCGCCAAACGGCTCGTCCATCAAGAGGACCGGGGGGTCCGCAGCAAGCGCCCTCGCCACCCCGACGCGTTGCTGCTGGCCACCGGACAGCTCACGGGGATATCGCTCGAGCATCGCCGTCTCGAGGCCGACCAACTCCGTCAGTTCGGCGACGCGATCCCTCGTCCGGCCCTCGTCCCAGCCGAGCAATCCGGGCACCGTGGCGATGTTCTCCCGGATCGTCCTGTGGGGGAAGAGCCCCACCTGCTGGATCACGTATCCGATCGATCGCCTGAGGACATGCGCCGGAACGGAGTCTGCTCTCGCTCCGCCGATCGTGATGCGTCCCGAAGTCGGCTCGATGATGCGGTTGATCATCTTGAGTGTGGTGGTCTTCCCACAGCCAGAAGGGCCGACGAGAGTCACCAGCGCCCCCTCCGGTATCGAGAGGGTGAGGTGGTCGACCGCCGGCGCCTCCGTCCCGGGAAAGCGCTTGACGACGTCTTCCAGTTCGATCATCCCCATGGACCCTCCCGAACCAAGCCGGCGAGATCCGTGTTCCCGGTGCGGCTCCCGCTCAGCGAGTTATCTCCGCGATGAAATCGAGGACACGCTCCTCGTAGGCGATCGGATCTACGTTCCACGAGCTGACATGACCGGCATCGGCGACCTCCACCAGCGTCACCAGTTCCGATCTCCGGCCCTCGAACTCCCTCGAGACGTCGATCGGCACCGTCAGGTCTTCGGCACCGTGGAAGATCACCACCGGAATCGTGAGCCGCCCCACCCGCCGCACGTAGTCGATGTTGTCCCAGTTGACGTTGAGACGAAGCGCGGTGAGGACCTTGGCGAGCCCCACCATGGTGCGCGGAACGGGCAGCCCGAACGGCAGGGACCTCTGCTCGGCGGCGAAGTCCACCGTCTTCCCCATGTCGAGGTTGGGGGCGTCGAACACCGCACCCTGTACTTCTGGCACCAGCGAGCGGAATGCGTAGGCGGTGGCGATCGCCGCTCCGGTCGAGTAGCCCACCAGGACCACGTCGGTCGCATTGCGGTCGAGGGCGTACTGGACGGCACCCTTCAGGTCCTCGAACTCGGTCTGCCCATACTGGTAGACGCCGGTCGGGCCCGGGGGCTGGCCCGGGTCGTTCCTATAGGTGATGGCGAGTTGGTTGTACCCGGCGGCGGCCAGCGGACGCATCAGGCGGATGGCCTCCTGCGGCGATGCTCCCTTGCCGTGGATGTGGATTATCCACTCCGAGCGGTTCCCGTCCACGAACCATGCATCCATCGCCCCGATCGGGCTCTCGTATTGGACGATCTCCACAGCGAGGCCGGCGGCAGCCGGGTCTTCGGGGAAGGCGTAAGGGTCGGCATCGGCAAGAGTCCCCACGGTCGGCGCAGTACCGGCCAGCAGCGTCGCCTTGCGGACCACCGAGGATCCCGCGCCCTCGACGACGTCCCCCATCTGGAGATAGCCCGCGTCGTAGGCCAGACCCATCACCGCGCCACGCCTCATGTCCGGATCGTCACCGTCGATGGATGCAACCGTGACGGTCCCGCCGCCAAAAGCCAGGACCTCCAGGTTCCTCTCACCGGTCCATGGAGCAACCTCGAAGGCGCCCTCATTGAGCTGAGAGGAGTAGTACGCCGCTCCGCCGATGAAGCCCACGATCAGGATCAACACCGTTGCGAGGGCGGCCTTGGTGAGGATGTTCTTGATGAGGGAAGTGGGCTGACCGTCGGGCATGCCGGCATTCTGCCGTGTCGAGGGGTCGAGAGCGAGCGCGCCGCTCCGCCCGGTTCTAGGCCCGGGAACTCAGCGAACCTGCCGGGCCGGCTCCAGCTCACCGATCCCGAGGAGCCAGTGCCGGTCCACCGCGCGCATGGCCCGGGCGACAGGCGCCGAACATGGGGGTCCCGGAACGAGGTGGCCTTCTTCGAATCCGAGCCTGGCGAAGTACCCCATCACGTGGGGTCCCACCATCACCGACCCCACGGCGTCGTCGGCGGTGGAGACGACCTGATAGCCGCCACCCGATGTCACCAGCGTGGCGTTCACGGTCTCCTCCATTCTCCGACCGCGGCCGAATGACACCGCCCGCACCGAACGATGGGCGTCTGCCTTCTCGAGCACCAATCGCTCGACTTCCTCGACGGGATGATCGAAAGGGACCCGGTCGATGAGGCTGCGCTGGAGGGTTCCCCAGCTCATCCCTGGCAGAGCACCTCCCACCTGCCCGAATGCGGCCCCAAGGCGGGTGTTCAACTCGGTGGGGAGGAAGCCTTCGGAGGTGAGAACCCCGTCGATCGTGAACCCACCCCGGTAATCGACCGTGGCTCTGAGCTGCTCTCCAACCCGTCGCGCCATGTCGCGCATGGCGTGTCGGTCCTCCGGCGCCGGATCCCAGACGGTCGCCGAACCCGAGTACACGAACTCGGGCGAGCCGGGTTGGCGGAAGACCAGCATCTCGCAGGGTCGAAAGACCGCAGTGGCCTGCGGAAAGACGATGCCGTGGATCGAACTGGGCACGCCTTCGAGAAACGGCATCACCCGAACCAGGTCGGCAGTATCAGCCCAAGCCTCCACGATCGATCCAAGGTCCGATTTCGATCGAGCCCAGCGCACGCCCGCGGCGCCCCCATGCCAGCCTCGGCTCGCGTCGGCAGCGAGAACGACGCCTTCGCCGGAGTCGTGCCGGTCGAAGGCGGCAACGACCGCGCGGAGATCTCGGGGAACGACCGAAGCCGGTGCGCGCGCCACCCCTGCAGCGTCCCAGACCGCGTCGATGACGACTTTGTCCTCGAGTCGTGTGAATTCGGCCGGACGGGCCCCCAGCACCCGGCGCCCGGCGATTTCACCAAACGAAGAGAACCCGTCTCCGATCACCACGGCCTCTCCCGCCGCTTCCCAGCGCTCGAGCGCTTCGAAGAGTTCCGGTGGGGGATCCGCCAGCATCCGGGCGGTTCCCCTGATTCCCTCCATGATGGAGTGAGCCGGTTCGCCCTCGAGCACGATCCGCTCGGCGAGGTCCTCGGACGGGAGCGGGCCGGTGCCGACGCCACTGGCTGCGATGAAGAGGCCGGCGGCACCGCTGTCGAGGAGCCCCTCGAGAAACTGATCGGCGTAGGCAGCCAGCGGACCCCCGGCCAGGAGCACCTTGCGGCCGGAGTAATTGGCCGCGGCGAGGGCCGAGTAGTGATCGATCAGCTCCTCGGGTGTCATACCAGCCCGCCCACCAACCGTTCCTCGTCGTCGATCACGGGGATGGGAGCGCCGGCGAAAAACCCCCGAAGCTCCGCGGCATCGGTCACCAAGTCGTCGATCCGAACGGAGCGCGCCTCCTCCATGAAGCCTGAGACCGGGACGCCCGGCTCGGCCAGGCTGAGAGCCGCTCTGCGCACCACGCCGATCAGCTTGGAGCGGTCGACCACCGCGAGGACCTCCTCGGTGTGGACGCGCAGCGCATCTACCGCTTCCCGAAGCGGACCGACGAACACCGGATCGACCATCCGGTGGAACACGCGGAGTGGAGCCTCCCTGACGATCACCGCACCCGCCTCTGCCTTCTGGCGCAACTTGGCGCCGGGGCCGAAGATCGTGCGCTGGAACCAGTTGCCGCCCGGGGCACCGAGGACCAGCGCCGAACCTGGTGGGAGTTGTGAGACGAGTTCCTCTGCGCTGCGCGCTTCCACCACCCTGTACTCGAGGTCCGGCACCTTCTCGAAGACCTGTTCGATGGTCGAGATCGCCTCGTCCCTGCTCTCGTCGTCCTGAAACGCACACGCCATGAAAGCCTTCACACCGAGGGCCGAGGAGATCCTGCTGGCGACCTTGGCGGCCATCTCGGAGTTCGGCCCACCGGCGACCGCCGCAACGACCGTCTCGATCTTCTCGGGTACGAACTCCGCGGGCACCAGCACCGATGCGAGGTCGAAATTCCCCGGCAGTTTGCGGGAGACGACCATCTCCGCCCTGGTTGCGATACACGCCTCCGCAAGCGCCCCCACCACACGCACCGGCTCGTCGTCCGAGAGCAGTGAGGCAAGCTCGAAACACCCCTGTCCTCTGGTCCAAAGCACCGGCGGCACAACCGAGCCGATCGGAATCTGGGAGAGGGTCATTCCGACCGAAACCTAGCCTGCCGGCAGCGCAAAACCACCGATCTGCTTCGCGAGTCGAGTGCGTTTACCCTGCGCGCATGCAAATCGGAGTTCCCAGGCAAGACGCGCCCGGCGAGCGGCGCGTCGCTCTGACGCCGGAAGTGGTTCGCAAGCTCGCTGCGTCCTCGCACGAGGTGCTGATCGAGTCCACTGCCGGTCTTTCCGCCGGCTATACCGACGCCGCATACACGGACGCAGGCGCAACCATCACGGGCCCCGAGGAGGCCTGGGCAGCAGAGTTCGTGGCGACCGTGCTACCTCCCCCGCCGGGTGCCCGACTCCGCCCTGACGGATCTCTGCTGGGCATGCTCTCCCCCTTCGACGACCCGATCCGGATGGCTGAACTCGCCAAGACCGGCGTCACGGCCTTTGCCTTCGAAGCCGTGCCCAGGACCACCCGCGCGCAGAGCGTCGACGCCCTGTCGTCCCAGGCCACCGTCGCCGGCTACCAGGCCGTCCTCGAGGCCGCCTCCATGTCCGACCGCTTCTTTCCGATGCTCACGACCGCAGCGGGGACGATCGCACCTTCCAAGGTGTTGATCCTCGGCGCTGGAGTGGCCGGACTCCAGGCGATCGCAACGGCACGGCGCCTTGGAGCGGTAGTGAGCGCTTTCGACGTCCGGGCAGCGGCTGCAGAGCAGGTCCAGAGCCTCGGCGCCTCCTTCGTGGCCGTCGACATAGAGGCGCAGGACGCAGCCACATCGGGCGGCTACGCCCAGGAGGTCGCCGCCGACGAACAGGCGCGAATCCTCGCCGGCCTCGCACCCCACATCGTGAAGTCCGACGTCGTGATCGCCACTGCAGCGATCCCCGGGAAGAAGGCGCCCCTCTTGATCACGGGGGAAACCGTCGAGTCGATGCGCGCCGGTTCGGTGATCATCGATCTCGCCGCCTCGACAGGCGGCAACTGCGAACTCACCCAACCGGGGCAGACGATCCGTCACGGGGAGGTGACCATCGTCGGCGACACCGACCTGGTCTCGCGCACCCCGGGCCACGCCAGCCAGATGTACGCCAAAAACGTGGTCAACTTCCTCGACTTGGTCACCGGCGAGGGTGGCGCCCTGGCACACAACTGGGACGACGACATCGTTGCGGGGGCATGCGTGACCCGCAACGGAGCAGTCGCCCACCCGAGACTCAAGGAGGCGCTTTCCTGATGGAGAGCTTGCTGATCCCCATCACCGTCTTCGTCCTCGCCGCCTTCGTGGGCTTCGAGGTCATCACCAAGGTCCCACCCACTCTGCACACGCCCCTGATGTCAGGCTCGAATGCGATCTCGGGCATCACCATCATCGGTGCCATCATCTCCGCCGGCCGGGCGGATGAGGTGGTCACCAGCCTCCTCGGTTTCCTTGCCGTCGCCTTCGCCACGATCAACGTCGTCGGTGGCTTCATGGTGACCGACCGGATGCTCGAGATGTTCAAGAAGGACCGCCCATGAACACGACCCTCGCCGGGTTCCTGTATCTGATTGCCGCGGTCCTGTTCATTCTCGGTCTGAAGCGGCTCTCCTCGCCGGCCACGGCACGCGCCGGCAACCGCCTCGCAGCTCTCGGCATGCTCCTGGCGATCGTGATCACCCTCCTCGACCGCCAGGTGGTCTCCTTCGCCGTGATTGCTGCAGGCATAGTCGTCGGTGGCGGACTCGGTGCGGTCCTGGCCAAGCGGGTCCAGATGACGGCGATGCCCCAACTGGTGGCGGCCTTCAACGGCTTCGGTGGCGGTGCCTCCGCACTGGTGGCAGCCGGTGAGTTCCTCGGTTCGGAGGGCTTGGCGACCCGAACCGTCGTCACGATCGCCCTGTCGACGCTGATCGGTGGCATCACTTTCTCAGGGTCCTTCGTGGCCTTCGGCAAGCTCCAAGACCTCATCTCCGGCGGAAGGGTCACCTATCCCGGCCAGGCATTCGGCGACGCGGTGATGGCCGCCGGCGTCGTTGCCCTCGGGGTCTGGCTCGTGGCCGCCGACAGCGTCCCGGCGCTGTGGATTCTCCTCGCCGTATCCCTCGTCCTGGGCATCGTGCGGGTGCTGCCCATCGGTGGCGCCGACATGCCGGTGGTGATCTCGTTCCTCAACTCGCTGTCCGGTGTGGCGGCCGCCACGGCGGGCTTCGTGATCGAATCCAACGCACTGATCATCTCCGGAGCGCTGGTGGGCGCATCCGGCCTGATCCTCACCAACATCATGGTCAAGGCCATGAACCGGACTCTGATCGGAGTCCTCTTCATGGCTTTCGGCGGCGAGGGAGTCGTTAGCGCCGAGGACACCGGCGACAAAGTCGCACGCCGGGCCAGCCCGGACGACGTTGCGGTGACGCTCGCCTACGCAAAGCGGGTCGTGATCGTCCCCGGCTACGGCCTGGCCGTCGCCCAGGCCCAGCACACCATCAGGGAGTTGGCGACCCTGCTCGAACATCGTGGAGTCGAAGTCCACTACGCCATCCACCCGGTGGCGGGGCGGATGCCCGGCCACATGAACGTCCTGCTCGCCGAGGCCGACGTGCCCTACGACGTTCTGTTCGATCTCGAGGACATCAACCCGACGTTCCCGAGGACCGACGTGGCCCTGGTGGTGGGCGCCAACGACGTGGTCAACCCCTCCGCTCGCGCCGACACGACGTCGCCCATCTACGGGATGCCCATCCTCGACGTCGACGAGTCCCGCATGGTCGTGGTTGTCAAGCGAAGCCTCTCTCCGGGTTTCGCCGGGATCGACAATCCGCTCTTCTACAACGAGAACACGCTCATGTTGTTCGCGGATGCCAAGAAGGGTCTCTCCGAAGTGGTCAGCTCCGTCAAGAGCCTCTGATGAGCGAAGATCGCGAACGTACGCCGGTTCGCGACCTCGCCATTGGTGTAGGCGCAGCTGCGTTCGCCATCTGGATCACGTTCTTCGGATCATTGGGCGCCGTGGATGTCGCCACCCTCGTCATCGCCGTGATAGCACTGATCTGGTCGGCCACGGTCGACCCGAGGAGGCTCGTCGACTCGAGAGGACGGCCCCACCTGATGCTCTTCGGCCTGATGGCCGTCGGCACCGCCATCGCCCTCACGGCTGCCCTCACGATCGGGACGGGAACCATGTTCCTGGTCGCTGCCGTGACACTGGCGGTGATCGTCGTGGGGGTCTCCCGGGCGATAGCCCACGGAACGGGCGGGCGCTGATGGAATTCCGCGAAGTGATCCGCCGAAGGCGAATGGTCAGGAACTACAGGGATCAGCCGGTTGACGAAGCGACGCTGCTTCGAATCGTCGAGGCGGGCCGAAGGGCACCCAGCGCAGGATTCACACAGGGCCAGTCGTTCGTGCTGGTGACCGATGCGGAACTGCGCACCTCGATCGCCGGACTGGCCGGAGAAGACGAGTACGCGGCGAAGGGCTACGACCGGTGGGTGTCGAGAGCGCCTGCTCACGTCGTGGTCTGCGTCTCCGAGGCCGCCTACCACGCCCGATATCGGGAGGCGGACAAGCTCGATCCTGATGGATCAGAGATCGAGTGGCCGGTCCCGTTCTGGTGGGTCGACGCCGGAGCCTCGATGATGGCGATCCTGCTGGCCGCCGTCGACGAGGGTTTGGCGGCCGGGTTCCTCGGGGTGCACAGTATCGAGGGCCTCAAGTCACTCTTGGAAATCCCGGCTGAGGTCTCCCCGATCGGGATCGTGACGATCGGATACCCTGCACCGGATCGCCGGTCGGCCTCGCTGGCACGGGGTTGGAAACCTGACCAGGACGTGGTCCATTTCGAACGCTGGTGAGTCAGCCGCCCAAGGTCCGGAGGACCACGTAGCCGACGTTGAGCAGACCGCCCAGGACGATCACCACGACCAACCAGAAGGCGATCTCTTTCGCCCAGGGGCGCTCCGGCGTGGATGCGGCCTCCACATCCGGGTCCGGTTGTGGGATGTCGAGGAGAGCCTTTGCGTCTTCCTCATCCACGGCCGGCACCAGGATGCGAACCCTGCCGAGAAGCGCCAGTTGGGGCTCCTGCCCGCCGGCGGTGTCGGTCACCACCCGGGCCTGGATGCCTGCCGAGCGCAGGGCTGCGGCCGCGAGGTCGGCTTCGAACGCCGAACCGAACGAGCCGACCTGTACTGGTTCCATGGGGCGAGGATAAGACAGAATCGGCACGTAACGGACATGGCGGAGATGAGACTCACCTTTCGATGAACAACCCGTTCGACGACCTCAGGGCGCTTGCCGCCGATCTGGAGCACTCGGTTCCCGCCGAGCGCACCCGGTTCCGTGTGGCCATGGCATTGGAGCCCGCACCGCACCGCCCCCGCCGCACCGTGGTGGCTCTCGCAACTGCCGGACTCCTGACACTCTCCAATGTCGCGCTGGCCGCCGTCGCCAATCCTGCCGCCCCGGGTGATGCCCTGTATGGCGTGGACCGTGCCTACGAGCGGGTCCAGAACCTGGCCGGATTCGACTCTCACGCCGCCGAACGCCTCCAGGAGGCCGTGGTGATGGCCGAGCGGGGCCGTGCCTCCGAGGTGTTGTCTTTGGTCCAGGAGGCGCTCACCGAGGTCCTCGAGTCCGACGACCCGGTGCAGGCCGTGGAGCAGTTGAAGCGCAAGGCGAACTTGGGTGAGGCGTTCGAAATCCAGCTCGCCGAATTTGTAGCTGACGCCAAGAGAGCCGGACAGTCCGATTCGGGGTTCAGCGGCCAGGACGTGGCAGAGCTCGCACAGGAGCTGGGCAGGGGCAAAGCCGGCGCCCCCGGCCAGGACAAGGCCCCGTAGAGATCTTCCTCCGCATGGCATGGGTGGGGGTCCGAGGCTTCGAGGGGACGCACAGCGTCCCCTCGAAGCTGTTTGGGGAACGTTCGCATACCTAGGCTCGCACCATGAACGCAGGTAGAGCCTGGCCACCC